>JAVBTJ010000026.1:0-21032 GCA_031556215.1 Oxalobacter sp. | reverse complement strand
AAATAAACGTACTACCCCGGATAAAATCGAAATCGTCAAGTTCGACCCCAAGGCCCGTAAACACGTGCCTTACAAGGAAACCAAGATCAAGTAGCCAATCCGCCTCATCATCAAAAAGCTCCGCACCAGCGGGGCTTTTTTTACGCCTCATCCGCCTGTCAAAACACCTGCATATAAAATAATGCAAACCACGGCAAACGGATTATTTGCAGATAAATACCATTACTGATTGCCTTTATGCAATTATTATCAAATGTCAGCCTTCAGCCCTTTATAAAAGGGTATCTTTTAAATTCAAACGATATCGCTTCACAATTAATCTTAAAAAAACACTGATAAATTTACCCTGTCTTTTTGTCAATAAAGCATTTTTTATTATCTGTTAATCAGATTGATTGCACATCCGATTCCTGAATGAATAACACATAAACTCACGCAACACTTCGAATCCTTTTATCTCTTGTATCCAAAGGGAAATAGAGGGAGCGCCGGCAAGCCGGAAAATCACGCATATCCTGATAATCTCTTTTTGCGATTTCCCGCCTGCGATCAAAACAAAGAAAATATTTTCTTGAAATCGTTTCGGTATATTGGAAATATATATACATTTAATTTCAATAAATGTATCATGACGCAAAAATATACAGACAATGAATGCTTTTTCTCAAATCATGTTTTTTACAATTACTCCAGATGCTTCCTGACTCCGGGGATACAAATAGCTGAAGGCATCCGCCATCAAACGTCAAACAAAACAGGCTGATGTTTTTTCGATTTTTATAAGGAATCCAGACAGATGAAAATTGGGGCCAGACTTACTGCGGGGTTTACCGTTGTATTAATTCTGATGATCGCTATGGCCGGAACCGGCATATGGGAGTTGCATCAGGTTGCAGATGCTGCTGACAACCTGATGACCGAGACTGTAAACATGGAGCGCAACGCCGCTAACTGGCTCTCGAAAACAACGCTGAATGGTGAACGTGCCTATGTTCTGGCCCTGGGACAAACGCCGGAAGACACCAAAGCCATCTCAGCTTCCATGAAGGCAACCACCAATGAAATCAGCGAAATCCAGAAGTGGCTCAATGAACAGAAGCTGAGTGACGAAGACAAGCGCCTCCTGGCTACGGTTGCTGAAAAACGCAAGATATACATTGATGTCCGAAAAGAGGTCATCAAGCTGCAGGGTGAAAATAAAATTGACGAGGCAAAAGTCCACCTGCGCGATAAAATGATACCGGTGCGTGATGCCTATGTGCAAAGCATCAAGGACTTTGTCAACGCCCAGGAAAAAGATTCCAAGGAAACCCATCAGGAAATCCTGTCGACATACAAGACCGGCAGAATAATTATTGCCGGTCTCACCGTTGCGGCAGTGCTTCTTTCCATCATTATGGCCTGGCGCCTCACAACAGGCATCACCCATCCGTTGAACCGCGCTGTCCAGGTTGCGGAAACGGTGGCGTCAGGCGACCTGACCGTGCGTGTTGACGTCACGACGAATGATGAAACCGGGCAACTCATGCAGGCGATGAAAAATATGGTAGACAGCCTGCTCAGGATTATCGGCGAAGTGTCAAACAGCGCCGATACGATTGCAACGGCATCCGAGCATATTGCATCCGGCAATATGGATCTCGCAGCCAGGACGGAAGCACAGGCCAGCTCACTGGAACAGACCGCTTCAGCAATGGAGGAACTGACTTCAACGGTTCGCCAGAATGGTGACAATGCATCACAGGCCAACCAGCTTACCACTTCTGCTTATGACATTTCGGTCAAGGGTGGCGAGGCTATTAACCGGATTGTTACGACGATGAATGATATTGATGAATCCGCCAGCAAGATCGTGGACATCATCAGTGTGATTGATGGCATTGCTTTCCAGACCAATATTCTGGCCTTGAACGCCTCTGTCGAAGCCGCACGTGCAGGAGAACAGGGACGTGGTTTTGCCGTGGTTGCAAGCGAAGTCCGCAACCTCGCCCAGCGCAGTGCAACCGCCGCGCGTGAAATCAAGGCCCTGATCGACGACTCGGTAGACAAGGTTCGCTCAGGCAGCCAGCTTGTGCATTCCGCGACGGAAACCATTGGCGAGATTGGTTCCAGCATCAGGCGTGTCAATGACATCATGAGTGATATCACGCAGGCGACACAGGAGCAGATTATCGGTATTGAGCAAATCAATACTGCGGTAACCGAAATGGATACGGTATCCCAGCAAAATGCGGCGCTTGTCACTGAAGCCACTTCTGAAACAAACAGCCTGCGGGATCTGGCAGGCACCCTGGCTGAACTGGTCAGCGTCTTTAATACCGGGGCTGGCCGTCCTGTGGCAAGACCGGCTATTGCAGCTCCCAGACCAGCCATTGCTGCGCCAAAACCAGCGAAACCTGCACCAAAAAAGGATGTGGAAGACGATGACGAGGATCTGGAAGAATTTTAATTCCTCCCTTTTCCTCTCATCATAAAGAAGGCTGGATGAACCCCCCAGCCTTTTTTATTGCGGAAAACAAAGGGAGCCTCGACAATGCACCAGACACCGCCATCAGCGCCACTTCCCCCTCTCTACGGGCTGGGGCCGGTTCTGTTGCCGGATACCCGCACCCTGATCCTGTGCAGCTATCCGGGAAAGGACGCCTTTGAAAAACAGGAATATTATGCCGGTTCCCAAAACCAGTTCTGGGAACTGATGTCTGCTGTGCTGGATGAACCCCTATCAGAAAAACCCTACCCCGCCCGACTGGAAACCCTGCTCTCTCGTGGCATTGGCCTTTGGGATGTCATTTCTGCCTGCCAGAGCGAAAGCCCCCTGAATCTGGTTCTGGCAGAACAGCGCCCGGAACGCTTTGCCTTTTTGCGGGATCACTATCCGCTTGTACAAAAAATCGGCTTTAACGGGCAACCCGCAGGCGAATACGCCCCGCTTTTTGAAGCGGCAGGATATGCCACCCTGATCCTCCCCTCTTCCTCCCCGGCCTATTCAAAGCAGCCTGTTGAAAAAAAACGGGAAACCTGGCGGCATATTTTGTAGGGAAACAGGTACTCTCAGGTACAATTTACCTGGTTTTTGCCTTTTGGAACCTCCTGCCCAACTTCTTGAGGAAAACAATTATGAAACTGGTTCGTTATGGTCTTTCCGGTGCAGAAAAACCGGGTCTGGTTGATAAAAACGGCAATGTGCGTGATCTCTCTGGCGTTATTGCGGATTTCACGGCAGAACAGCTTTCTGATGCTGCGCTGGCAAAAATTGCCGTACTGGATCATGAGAGGCTGCCGCTTGTACCGGGCAATCCCCGCTTGGGCGTTCCGGTTGCCCATGTCGGAAAATACATCGCTATCGGCATCAACTACACGGAACACGCAGAAGAAGCCAAAATGCGCATTCCGAAAGAACCGATTGTTTTCATGAAAGCCGTCACCTGCCTCTGCGGCGCAACGGACAATATCATCATCCCGAATGGTTCGGTCAAATCGGACTGGGAAATCGAGCTTGGAGTCATTATCGGTAAAAAGGCGCAGTACATCACCGAAGAAGAAGCACTGGATCATGTAGCGGGTTACTGTGTCGCCGACGATCTTTCCGAGCGCGAATTCCAGATCGAGCGCGGAACCCAGTGGGACAAGGGTAAAGGATGCGATACTTTCGGCCCGGTTGGCCCCTGGCTTGTCACAAGGGATGAGGTGCCTGATCCCCAGAACCTGGACATGTACCTGGATGTCAACGGCATTCGCATGCAAACAGGAAATACCCGAACCATGATTTTTTCCGTTGCAAAAATTGTCAGCTACCTCAGCCATTTCATGACGCTTTTACCGGGCGACATCATTGCTACCGGCACGCCTCCCGGCGTCGGGATGGGAAAAGACCCGCAGGTATTTCTCAAACCCGGCGACAAGGTAAGGGCTGGCATTGCCGGGCTGGGCGAACAGAATCAGGATGTGGTCGCCTGGTCTCGACCATAACAGGTAACAGGAACCTCTGCTTACGGCGCCAGTGGTTTTTTTAACGGTACGACCAGGATGTCGCACGCCGTTTCATTGACAGTGTTGCGGGTTGTGCTGCCTAAAAGCAGTTTCTCAAGGTTGGAGCGCCCCTGCTTGCCCATAATGATCAGATCCGGATTGCTCATATTGACGTAATCCTCAATGATGCCCAGCACGCCGCCATACAGTATGACCTGTGATACCCGGTTATCACTGTCGAGCGAAGCCATGAGGCTGGCCATGTTGTTCTCCGCCTTTTTCTTCGCCTCTTCCCTGAAGCCGTTTATCAGTTCCGCAGAGACATTGGCATAGCGCATGAGTCCTTCATTGGGTACATCATAGGCGTGCAGAAAGGTTTTTCGGGAGGCTGGCAGCATGATCTTGACGGCAACCCGTGCTGCATATATCGAGTTTTCTGAAAAATCGACCGGGATCAGCGCATTCTGGTACGGGCCATCAGGTACCTGCCGGACAATCAGCAGCGGCACTGGCGTGACATGCAATAAGCGGTCAGGGGTATTGCCCAGGAAAAATTTCTTGCCGATACCCGGCTGCTTGGCACCAACCACAATCAGGTCTGCATGGCTTTGGGTGGCATATTTGAGGATTTCCACCGAGGGACGCCCGAAAAGGACGGTCAGCGAAGTATTGATGCCGAATTCATCAAAAATCCGTTTTTTGATCGGCTCGAAGTCTTTGGCAACCTGCTCGGCAACGAGGTCTTTGCTTTTTTCCCCTCTGTCTTCCAGTATCTGGCCCAGGATTTCGGCAAACCCCGTATCCTGGACATTGACCAGTTCCAGTTCCGAAAGGCCAAAACGCTTGCAGAGTTTTGCTGCCCTGGTTTCAGCCAGCGCCGATCTTTCCGACATGTCGCTTGCTACGAGAATGCGCTTGACGTCCTGCATGATTTTCTCCCTGAAAGGCAAACCTTTTCTGTATCTTATTTTTATATCTATTTTTTGTCAAAAAAACAAAGAAACTGCTGATCAATGGGGCGCTTAACCAGGCATAGCCCCCCGTTTTTTCGCCAGCCTATGCTGGAAGAATTTGTCCGCTTCCATCAGGAAAAAAGTCAGCACGCCAACACTGAAAACCGGCACCCATTCCTGCAGGGTCAGGCTGTCCGTGCCAAACAGGTCGTGCATCACCGGGACATAGGTATACAGCAATTGCAGCAGAACCAGGACGGCTACGGAAACCAGGATGGTTTTATTGCCTTCCAGCACGCGGAAAGAAAGCGACGTTTCATAGAGAAAGCGGCAGTTCAGCAGGTAAAACACCTGCCCGACAATGATGGTATTGGCGGTGATGGTTCGCGCCACCTCCAGGCTCCTGCCCCGATCCAGTTCCCACTGGAAAAGCAAAAGCGCGGCAATCATCAGGATGACGGAAGTAAAAAAGATGCGCCACGCCATATACAGCGGTACAGCCGCCTCACGGGTATTGCGGGGTTTTCTTTGCATGATGTTTTTTTCCGGCGGCTCAAAGGTCAGCGCGATACAGAGCGTCACCGATGTAATCATGTTGATCCACAATATCTGCTTGGATGTGAGCGGAAGCGCCATATCCATGAAGACGGCAATCATCACCACAAAAGTCTGGCTTCCATTGGTCGGCAAAAGAAAGAGTATGCCCTTTTTCAGGTTGTCATAAATCCGGCGTCCTTCCCGTACAGCACAGACAATCGTGGCAAAATTGTCGTTCGTCAGGATGATGCCTGCGGCCTCTTTGGCCGCTTCGGTACCTTTCATCCCCATCGCCAGGCCAACGTCCGCGCGTTTTAATGCAGGCGCATCATTGACGCCATCTCCCGTCATGGCCGTAATCTCGCCATTGGCCTGCAATGCCTGGACAAGGCGCAGCTTGTGCTCAGGACTGGCGCGGGCAAAAATATCCACGTCTCTGACAACCTGCTGCAATGCTTCATCTGATATTTCTTCAATGTCAGCGCCTGTCATGGCTTGCTTGCCGATGCCGATTCCCAGGCGTTCGCCGATCACCCGGGCTGTTTCAGCATGATCCCCGGTAATCATGACGACACGGATACCGGCAGAGTGGCAATCGCGTACCGCCTCTATTGATTCCTCCCGTGGCGGATCAATAATGCCAAAGACAGCCATCAGCACCAGTCCTGTCTCAATATCCCTGAAATCCAGCTCGTTTTTATCCCTGTCGGCAGGTTTCATGGCTATGGCGAGCGTCCGCTGGCCTGACAGGGCTATCTCGTTAATGCGTTTTTCCCAGTAAAGGCGGTCAATGGGACGGCTGGCGCCATCCAGCGCACTCTCCATTGTGCACATTGCCATCAGGCGCTCCGGTGCGCCCTTGATGTAAATAAAGCGCTCTCCTCGATGGGTATGGTTGAGCGTTGCCATGAAACGGTGCTGCGATTCAAAGGGAATGGCGTCATTTCTGGGCAATTTTGCTTTCTCCATCGCCGGGTCCAGGCCGGTTTTCATGGCAAATGAAATCAGCGCGCCTTCTGTCGGGTCGCCGGAGACAAACCATTCATCCTCTTTCTTGTTCAGGGAGGAATCGTTGCAGGCCAGTGCAGCATGGGCAATTTTCCGGAGCTCAGGATTTTCTTCCGCACAAACAGGGATGCCATCAACCGAAAATTCGCCCTTCGGGAAATAACCGCTCCCACTGACGGCATACTCCCTGCCTGCTGTCACGACCGTCTGGACGGTCATTTCATTCCTGGTCAGCGTACCCGTTTTATCCGAGCAGATGACGGTGACAGAACCCAGCGTTTCTACCGCTGGCAAACGCCGGACAATGGCATGTTTACGCGCCATGCGTTGCACACCCAGCGCGAGCGTAATCGTCATGACGGCAGGCAACCCTTCAGGAATGGCCGATACGGCAAGCGCAACCGACATCAGCATCATCTCCCCGATTTCGTGATCGCGAACGAAAATGCCGATAAAAAAAGTCGCTACGGAAAGCAGGATAATGCCAATCGTCAGCCATTTCCCGAAAGCGCTGATCTGGCGAAGCAGCGGTGTCGAAATATCGTCCATCTCACTCAAGAGGCTGCCAATGCGGCCAAATTCTGTCCTGTCCCCTGTCGCGACAACAATCCCGGAAGCCGTGCCATAGGTCACCAGGGTTCCCGAATAAACCATGTTGGTCCGGTCACCCAAAGGTGCATCCGCATCGACGATCCAGAGCGATTTTTCAACAGGAACCGACTCCCCTGTCAGGGCGGATTCATCCACGGCGAAATTATTTTCCTCGATCAGCCGTATATCTGCCGGTATCCTGTCACCGGAAGCTAGGCTGACCCGGTCTCCCGGTACCAGCGATTCGCTCAGAACCGTGACGCGACGTCCTCCCCGGAGGATGGTTGCCTGGAGGGAGAGCATTTTCCGGATGGCATCCATCGCGCTGGCGGCCTTGCCTTCCTGGATGAAGCCGATAACGGCATTAATCAGCACAACCCCAAGAATAACGCCTGTATCCACCCAATGTTTCATGAAGGCCGTCACCACAGAGGAAAACAGGAGGACATAGATCAGCGCATTATGAAACTGCATCAGAAAACGATGCAGGACGCTGGGCGGTTTGGCCTGGGTAAGCGAATTGGGGCCATAAAGCCCCTGGCGTCGCTGGATTTCCTCTATGCCAAGCCCTTCCGGCGGCACATTCAGGTAAGCCATGACTTCCTCGACAGAATGACTGTGCCAGGAAAAGTCGTTCTGTACAGGGATTTTTTTGCTGTCTTTCTTGTCGGTCATTTTTTACTCCGGCTGATTGCGATTACGCCGGCAGGCGTGTAAACCTTTTTTACCCGTTTCACCCGGGCTGGATAAGAAGAATAAATTCAAGGATAACAGGAATGTCCGTTTTTTCCCCATTGGCAGGAAATCGAAGAAGAAACCGGGCTGCTGCTTTATTTTGGCACAGTTCCGCGCACTTATTGATCCGTTAGCTGTCATGAGAGGGAAAAATGTGTCTACAATAGCAGGGGAAGGAACCTCCAATAAATGGGCTTTGCGAAATGAAGTGCAAGGTGCACGGAGCGCAACAATTCGCTCGCAAGGCCCATTTATTGGAGGTTCCATGACGATGCTTTCCTGGAGCGAACGTGATTAACAACATTCTGGTACTTTGCCTGGGCAATATCTGCCGAAGCCCGATGGCAGAGGGATTGCTCAAAGAAAAACTCCCTGAAAAAACGATTACGTCTGCCGGGCTGCGGGGGATGACGGGCTGGACGGCAGACCCTTCTTCCATCCGCATCATGGAATCACACGGCATTGATATCCAGGCGCACAGGGCAAGAAACCTGACCCGGCAAATGATCGAGGAAGCAGACCTGATACTGACGATGGAAGCGCAACAGACACTCACGGTTGAATCCCGCTTTCCCCAAGCCAAAGGCAAGGTCATGCGCCTGGGAGAATACGGAAATTATGATATTGCCGACCCGTTCAACCGGAGCATCGAGTTTTTCCTGAAAACCTACGAACTGATCGAAGAAGGCGTAGAACTCTTGATTCGCAACCAGTCTTCCCTGAATAACCTGACCGATGGATGATCTTTTCCGAAAGCGGCAGCTTGGCCGCATGAAACTTTTTGCCACGGGGCTGATGCTCCTGATGGCTGTCATCCTGATTTATTCCCGTTTGCAGGCAGGACAGGGGTTCTGGCACTGGGTTACGGCTTTTTCCGAAGCAGCACTGATTGGTGCGCTGGCAGACTGGTTTGCTGTCGTGGCGCTTTTCCGACACCCGCTGAAGCTGCCGATTCCCAGAACCGCCATCATCCCGGAAAACAAGGAACGCATCGCGGAAAGCCTCGCTGTCTTTATCCGGAAAAATTTTCTGAGTGCCGACATCCTGATGGAAAAAATGCGGGCTATCGAACCCGCGCAACGGATCGGCGCCTGGCTGTCGTCGCGGGATAAGGCAGACATGCTTTCCCGTCAGCTTATTCTTATTTTGATCGGCGCGCTGGCCTTCATTGACGACCAGCGTGTCGGCCGGATTCTGCGTAATGCCATTCACAAGCGCCTGGAACAGACCGACCTGGGCAATCTAGTCGGACAGCTTCTTGATGTCCTGACGCAAAACAACCAGCACCAGGCTCTGCTCAATGAGGGCTTGAGACGGCTTTCTACCGTTCTGGATGAACCCACAACACAGCGACAGGTGGCCAGCATCATCATCGAAGTATCCCGGCGCGAACACCCCAAGCTCCTGGCGATGCTGGGGATTGTCATGGATACGGAAGAATTCGGTATGCGCCTGGCCGCAACGCTCGTGGAAAGTATGCAAAACTGGCTGCATGATATCGGGCAGGATGCATCCCACCCCAGGCGCAAGCAATTTGATGCTGTCGTGGAAGGCTTTATCGCCAGCATGAAAAACGATCCGGCCTATCATCTGCGCGTGGAAAACTGGAAACAGCAGCTTCTGACAACGCCTGTCGTAGCGGATTATTTCGAGACGCTCTGGGTGCAGTTCCGCAAATGGCTGCAAAAAGATGCCGTCAGCGGCGAATCCCGGATGCAGGTGCGCTTTTCACACACCTTCCGTCATTTCGGACGCTGGATTCTGGATAACCCGGAATTGTGCGACTCTATCAACGAGCATCTCATCAAGACGACGAGCCATATGTCAGAGGAAGTGCGCACTTCTGTAAGTCAGCACATTGTCAGCACGATTGTCCAGTGGGACGACAAATCGCTTGTCCGGGAACTGGAACTGACGGTGGGCCGCGATCTTCAGTTTATCCGGATAAACGGTACGCTGGTTGGCGGCATTATCGGCGTCATCCTGCACGCTTTTGTGCTGATGCTGACCAATTAAGGAAACGCGGGATTAAAGCCTTACCTTCCCCCACAGGGAAACGGATAAGCACCTTTTTTGGCCGCACTGCCCAGCCCCCTGATGCCTCCCGCTACGCTGACAGCGTGAAAGCCGTGCTGTAACAAAACGCGCGAAGCAAAGTAACTTGTCCTGCCCAGTTGGCAGACAACGATAACCGGCTTCGTTTTGTCCAGCTTGTCCAGGTTATCCCTCAAGGCAGGATAAGGGATATGGATAGCACCTTCAACCGGGTTTGCATCTACCATTGGTTTGCCGCGCACATCCAGTATCTGCACGCCGGGATCATCCGGGATATAGTGAATCAGGTTAACCAGGCCATCCCGCATATTGGTTGCGGCAAAACCGGCAATATTGATAATGTCGCGGGCTGTGCCAAAAGGCGGTGCATAGGCCAGTTCAAGATGACAGAGATCATCTATCGTCATGTGACCGATAATGGCGGTCGCCAGTACATCAATGCGCTTGTCTACGCCCTCTTTTCCGGTTGCCTGCGCACCCAGCACCACTCCGGTTTCCGGCTCCCATATCAGCTTCAGGGTAATCATTTCCGCGCCAGGATAGTAGCTGGCATGCTGGTTTTCATGGACGACAACGGAGTGATAACGCCGACCGCCATCAATCAATGCCTGTTCTGTCCAGCCGGTACCGGCAGCAACCATGCCGAAAAGACGCACGATACTGGTTCCGATACTCCCTGGATAGGGTTGTGCCAGTGCATTCAGGAAAACATGGTCGGCAGCCACCCTTCCCTGCCGGTTTGCAGGCCCGGCCAGGGCGATGGCAACCCGCTGGCCGAAATTGCGCTCGCGGGTCTGGACGACATCTCCTGCCGCGTAGATATCCGGATCGGATGTCTGCATGAATTCATTGACAACGATATGCCCTGTCTCACTTAATACCAGCCCGGCTTCCCTGGCCAGATCGCTTTCCGGGCGCACCCCGATTGCGAAAATAACCATGTCGGCCAAAAGCACATCGCCGGACGCCAGTTCGCATTTGAGGGTGTCTTTCTCACGGGAAAATGCCGTAATGTGGTTATTGAAACGCGTCTCAATCCGGTTGGCAGCCAGTTCGTTCTGCAAAGGCTGAATGACCTGCCTGTCGAAATAAGGCAGCACATGGGAATGCAGGTGCACCAGGGTTGTTTTAAGTCCTTGTTTGTGCAGTTGCTCAAGCAGTTCCAGCCCGACATACCCGCCTCCGACGACCACTGCACGCAAACCCGGTTTGGATAGGGCAATAATACGATCCATATCCTGCAGGTTACGCAAGGTAAAGATGGCAGGATCGTTCACGCCCGGCATATCCGGCAGGGCAGGCTTGGCACCGGGCGCCAGCATCAGCTTGTCATAGGAAACCCATTCCTGTTCGTTACTGATACGGTCAACCACCAGAACCTGTTTTTTGCTGCGGTCAATCTGAAGTGCATTGCAGTTGGTGCGCACATTCAGGCGAGACATATTTTTCAGGTTTTCCGGTGTCTGGATCATCAGGGAAGCCCGATTGGGAATCTCGCCACCGATATGATAGGGAAGCCCGCAGTTGGCAAAAGAAATATCGGGGCCTCTTTCCAGGACGGTAATTTCCGCGTCTTCATTCAGGCGCCGCGCTCGTGTTGCGAAAGAAAGACCTCCAGCAACACCACCAATAACCAGTAATCTCATAGGCCTCATTTATCACCTCAATAGACGGGCGGTCAGGTTTATATTCCTCAAATATACTGGTTTACCGGTATATGAACAAGCGTCTCGTCTGTGTGTCTGAACGAGAAGCCGGAAAAGAGGAAAAAACGTGTTTTATTGCTCCATTGACTTCTCATGCTGGAACAGCGCCTTGCGTTCGCCGCTTTTGCCTGACGATGGCGTAACATGGTAAAAAATCAGCGAAGAAATAACTGCCATGAATCCCAAGCAGATAAAGGTGTTCCTGAAGGCAATGGCCACATCGGCGCCGCCAGTAGCAGAGTAGGAACTGATTCCTGAAAATTCGCCCAGAATGGCTGATGCTATCGCAATCCCCATGCTCATCGAGAGTTGCATGATGACGGATAAAAGGCTGTTGCCGCTGCTGGCCTGCTCATCGCTCAAATCCAGGAGGGTAACGGTATTCATGGCAGAAAACTGCATGGAATTGACCACGCCAAATACCGTAAAAATCACCAGGATCACGGGATACGGCATATCCTTGTTGATGAGGGCAAATACGCCAATCATGATGCCCAGAAGCACCGTGTTAATGCTCAGGAGCAGGCGAAAACCCAGACGGCCGATCAAACGCGTCACGATGCTTTTTATAAGCATGGCACCCACCGTCATGGGAATCATGGTCAGGCCGGCCTTGAGCGGGGAAAACCCCAGGCTGACCTGTAAAAGCAGGGGCGTCAGAAAAGGCATGGCCCCTGTGCCCAGGCGGGCAAAAAGGTTGCCTGCCAGGCCCACCGAAAAATTACGCACGCTGAAAAGTCCAGGACTGAAAAGCGGATTGCGGGCGTGGCGAGCATAAAAATAATACACCGCGAGGCTGACAAAACCGGTCACGAAAAACAGAACCAGTTGGGTATACGGCATGCTGGTTCCGCCGACCCCTTCCAGGGCAACTGTCAATGTCAGCATGAAGGTGCCGAAAAAGACAAATCCGAACAAATCAAAAGAAGCGCTGCCGGACGGGGCTACCTTCGGCATATAACGGAGTGCGGAAAGAACGCCAAGCAGACCGACAGGCAGGTTAATCAGGAAAATCCAGTGCCAGGAGGCATAATCCACCAGAAAACCGCCCAGTGTTGGCCCGAAAAGCTGTCCCAAAAGCCCGGGAACTGTAATAAAACTCAACACCTGGACAAGCTGTTGCCGCGGGTAAAAACGCAGGACACTCAGCCTGCCAACCGGAACCAGGATGGCTCCCCCGATGCCCTGCAATACCCGCGAGACAATCAGGACAGGCAGCGTTGGCGAGATGGCACAGGCCAGTGAACCCAGTGTAAACACGGTAATCGCTGCCAGGAATACCCGACGAATGCCAAAACGATCCGCCAGCCAGCCCGAAGTCGGTATGAGCACCGCAACCGTCAGCATATAGGCAATCACCACCCCCTGCATCTGGAGGGGGTGGACTTTCAGGCTTTCTGCCATCGTCGGCAGTGCGGTATTGAGAATCGTCCCGTCCAGCGACTGCATGAAAAAAGCAATCGCAACCACCCAGGGCAGTATGCGGGCAGTTTTGGGGTCTACCTGGATAGTATCTGGCATAAGGTCTTTATGGGTTCAGATTATCTAGTATGGTTTCCGGGCCATTCTTCACTACATTCTGTGCCTTGTCAAAGCTTTCAGCCAGAAGCCGGTAATGCGGCATAACATGGTCTGCCATGATCTGCCCGAACTGCATGGCATCTGGCCGGTTCCAGGTGCCCATGACTTCGCTCATCACGGCCAGCGTATCCACCGGCATGACGCCTGCCTGCACCAGGCGGGCAAGCGTGATGTCGGTTGCCATCCGGCTCCAGTTGCCGGACGCATCAAAAACCGCAAAAACCCGATACCCTTCCTCAACGGCGCTCAAGGCCGGAAAGGCAAGGCACACACTTGTAAGGGTTCCTGCCATGATGAGGGTTTTCCGCCCTGTTTTGCGGATGGCATCAACCCACTGGGGATTATCCCAAGCATTGATTTGCCCTGTCCTGGGAATATATATGGCATCGGGATTATTGGCATGCACCTCCGGGATCAGGGGGCCATTGGGGCCATCCGGAACGGATGCGGTTGTAAAAGTCGGCATCCTGGCCAAATGGGCTGTTTTGGCCAGTGCCGTGATATTGGCCCTTAAATCCGTCAGCTCTATATCCTTGACCAGTTGCAACAGCCCGCTTTGCGGATCAATCAGCAACATGACGGCATCATCGGCATCAATCATTCTGCTGCGTTTTTTTACCATTGTCATAACTCCTCCCTAGGTTGTTTTCCACTTCAATCGTTGTTACGCTGCTCTCAAAGGAGGGGAAAAACGCCGGAAACAGGCTATGCCATACTACTTCGCGACTTCATCCCCCTTGTGCGGGATAGCCAGGGACAAAACACCACCGCCCCCTCTGGCAATAGCCAGCACCTCTTCTTCCGTCAGTGTCTCTTTTTCCAGCAACGCTTTTGCTCCGGCAAGTAGTGCATCGTGCTTGCTCATCAGCACCTCGGTTGCGGTCATGAAGGCATTGCTGATGATCTGCCGCACCTCATCATCAATTTCCCGTGCGGTATGTTCGGAATAATTCCGGAATTCGGGCATATCGCCCGGACGAGCCAAAAAGGAATTGCGGGTGCTTTCATAGGCAATCTGGCCCAATTTTTTGCTCATGCCGTAACGCGTTACCATGCTTCGCGCAATCTCGGTAGCCCTGATGAGATCATCCGCCGCCCCGGTTGTCACTCGTCCAAAATGCAGCATTTCGGCGGCACGCCCCGCCAGAAGAACCGCCATCTTGTTTTCCAGTTCTTCCTGCGACATCAGGTAACGGTCTTCCGTCGGGCGATTGATCGTATAACCGAGCGCACCGATACCGCGCGGGATAATGGAAACCTTATGCACGGCATCGGTACCGGGCAGTTCGATGGAAACTAGCGCATGCCCCATTTCGTGATAAGCCACGATTTCACGTTCCAGCGGGTTGATCAGCCGGTTTTTCTTTTCCAGCCCCGCCACGATCCGTTCTATGCCGCCGGTAAAATCATCGAGCGTGACCGCTTCATGGTTGCGCCGTGTTGCCAAAAGCGCGGCCTCATTGACCAGATTAGCCAGGTCAGCGCCGGAAAAACCGGCTGTCAGCGCGGCAATCTGCTCGATATTCACATCCGGCGAAAGCTTGATTTTCCTGATATGTACATGGAGTATCTGGATGCGTCCGGCCTTGTCCGGCCTGTCCACCAGTATCTGCCGGTCAAAACGTCCCGCGCGCAATAGCGCCGGATCCAGGATTTCAGGCCGGTTGGTCGCCGCAAGCAGCACCAGCCCGGATGCCGAATCAAAACCGTCCAGTTCAGCTAGAAGCTGGTTTAACGTCTGCTCTTTTTCATCATGCCCGCCAAAACCGCCTGCCCCTCTTGCCTTTCCAAGCGCGTCAATCTCGTCAATAAAGATGATGGCGGGAGCCTGTGCACGGGCCTGCTCAAACAAGTCGCGTACCCTTGCCGCCCCCACGCCGACAAACATCTCGACAAATTCGGAGCCATTAATGGAAAAGAAGGGAACGCCCGCCTCGCCTGCGACCGCCCTTGCCAGAAGCGTTTTCCCTGTTCCGGGAGGCCCCACCAGTAAAATACCGTGAGGCACCCGCCCGCCCAGGCGTCCATATACACCCGGATCACGCAAAAAGCCGATAACTTCCTGCAATTCTTCCTTGGCTTCATCCACACCGGCAACATCGGCAAAGGTGATACGGATATCCTTTTCCACATATACCCGTGCCTTGCTTTTTCCGATGGACATGAACCCGGTACCGCCCATGCCGCCCGGCCCTCCCTGTGCCGCCATCCGGCGCATCAGGAAAAACCAGATCCCCATGAAAAACACCACCGGTAAAATCCAGCCCAGGATATCCTTTAAAAAGGTGTTTTCAATCACACCGGTAAATTTTACGTTGTGCTTTAACAGGAATTCGGAAAGGTCTTCATCTACCTGCGTTGTCATGAAATCGGATTTGCCATCCGCCAGCGGCTTGATAAGGCGTCCCTGTATCTGGTTTCCGGTAATCCGGACTTCCTTGACATTATTGGCCTGAACCTGCAGCAGGAACTCGCTGTAAGGCAACGGCTCCGTTCCCTTGAAATCCTCATAGAAGCCGCGCATCAGGAGAACGCCTATGACGGCAATGGCGATATACCAGCGAACGAGATTATTTGAGCGGCCGGAATCATTCATATTTTTGTCTCTTTCGCAGCAAGGTGCTTCATTGGAAAAACCCGTTTTACCGGGTAATCTTAACCAATAACAGAAAATATTGCAGGATGTATTGAACCGATTAATACGATTTTGACATGGCTTCTGCCGCATCCATCAATAACCGTGGCTCGCCTGTTGCCAGACGTCCGGGATCAGACAATATTTGCCTGAAACGCCTTGCGCCGGGTTCCCCGGCCATCAGCCCCAGCATATGGCGGGTCATGCTATGCAGCTTCAGGCCACCGCCAGCCGCTTTTCCATACAGGGAAAGCTGTTTTTCCATGTAGGGCATCATGGCCTCAAGCACAGCCTTTCTGTCTTTCGGAGGCGATCCATCCCCGTAATAGCGGGAATCGAAGTTCATCATCAGCCAGGGGTTATGATACGCCGCACGCCCGATCATCACCCCGTCAACGTGCCTTAAATGCGCGTCAATTTCCGCCTCTGTGACAATGCCGCCATTCAGGATAATTTCCAGGTCGGGAAAATCCTGCTTGAGCCGGTAAACCACGTCATAGTGAAGCGGCGGTACTTCCCGGTTTTCTTTCGGGCTTAACCCCTTCAGAATGGCCGTCCTTGCATGCACGATGAAAATACGGCAACCGGCTTCAGCAATCTCCCCCATAAAATCCCGCACGAAATCATAGGATTCAATATTATCAATGCCGATACGGTGCTTGACAGTCACCTCAATCGAAACAGCATCCCGCATGGCCTTGACGCAATCAGCCACAAGCGGCGTCTCTTTCATCAGGCAGGCACCAAACGCGCCTTTCTGGACACGCTCTGACGGACAACCGCAATTCAGGTTGATTTCGTCATATCCCCACTTTTCACCCAGTTTCGCGCAATGCGCCAGATCTGCCGGTTCGCTCCCGCCCAACTGAAGGGAAACGGGATGTTCTTCTTCATTGAAATTGAGGTGACGTTCAACATCGCCATGAAGCAATGCTCCTGTCGTTACCATCTCGGTATAAAGCCAGGTATGGCGGCTGATCTGCCGGTGAAAAAAACGGCAGTGCCTATCCGTCCAGTCGAGCATCGGCGCAGTACAGATGGTTCGTGACCGGTAATCTTTTGATTTTTTTAAATTATTTTCTGGTTTCATTGAAAGGCCCAGCCTGAAAGCGCCCTCTCGCTATTTTGGCGGCAGCCTTGCCGCTGCCGTTTCTGCTGTTTTTGTGCTCCCTCTAACCGAATATCCCGCCCAGATGCTCGCAATACTGGCTTATATAGGCAGGGATATCCGGCGCTTTCATCACGTCATTGCACATGAATGTCGGCAATGGTGCCATGCCCAAAAACTGATTGGCCTTGTGCACCGGCATCATGAGTCCGTCAATTCCAGTTCCCTCAAAAAACTGCACCGGATCGGTAAAGGCTTCCAGAGGCGCATTCCAGGTCGTCGAAATCATGTATTTGCGGCCTTGCAGCAATCCCCCGGAACCGTATTTTTTCGAATCGTCTGCGCGGGTACGGCCATCATTGGCGTAGAGCGTTCCATGCCCTTCCGTAAAAACCTCATCCATGTATTTTTTCAGAATCCACGGCGGCCCCATCCACCATCCGGGAATCTGGTAGATGACCGCTTCAGCCCAGAGATATTTTTCCACCTCGGTACGGGTATCGTACCCCTCATCCACGACGGTAACCTGTACCTCGCATCCTTTTTCTTTCAGATAATCAGACGCTACCTGCGCCAGTGTTGTATTCAGCCGCCCGCCGGAGTGGGCAAACTCTTTCTTCGCATTGATGATAAGTATCCTGGTCATAGTTTGTCGTCCCGCAAAGTTAAGGAATCGATCCATCTTAAACATTCCCGGAGAGCCTGTCCATGAACATCACACGATGTCAATGGTGCCCTTGATGCCTTTCAGGGCACCGGGAACAAGTTCTGCTGCCATGAAATATTTTTCCGGGATGTCGTCGTTGTGCCGGATACCGTAGCTTGTCACCGGAGCAAAGCCGAAACGCGCGTAATAATCCGGATCGCCAATCAAATACCGCACGAAACCCCATCCCTTTCGCGCGGGACATGCCTTCCCTGATGAGCGCCGCCCCCATCCCCTTGTCCCGCTTCTCAGTTGCGATTGCCACCGGGGCAAGAAGGAGTGCCTCAGAACGCCCTCCGGGTATGGAAAGATAGGTTCTGGTAAACAGGATATGCCCGATGATCTTTCCCTCTTTTTCTGCGACCAGGGCCAGTTCCGGGATGTAGTTGACGCCCTCTCTTAAGACATCCACAAAATCGGGTTCGCTGCCGTCTGATACTCTTGCGGTGGCAAAGGCTGTCCTGATGAAATCGTAAAGATAAGGAAACTCCTCCTGTTTTTCCGGCCTGACGAGCACGGTTTGTTCTCCCTGCGAATGAAAATACGGCAAAGGCCGACAGGCGGCATTTTATCAGAAGGTTTTTTCTACTTCGTTTCAAAAAACAAAACACCTGCCATGAGTACTTTCATGGCAGGTGTTTTTTGTTTCCGTCAAAGGACGGAGGTCTTACTCGGCAGCGGTTCGCTTGCCAAAGACCAGTTCCCCGTTTTGGGCGTCAATGACAATCGTATCCTTCGGACCGTATTTACCTTCCAGTATCAGCTTCGATACCGGATTTTCGATCTGCTGCTGGATGGCTCGCTTGAGTGGACGGGCACCATACAGCGGATCGAATCCGGCTTCGGCAATCTTCTGAAGCGCCTTATCGGAAATCTCAAGCGACATTTCCATGCTTTCCAGGCGTTTTTCAAGGATGGCAAGCTGGATTTTCGCAATCGAACCGATGTTTTTCTCATCGAGCCCGTGGAAAACGACCGTCTCGTCAATACGGTTGATGAATTCCGGCCTGAAATGGCGGCGTACTTCATCCATGACGGCAACCTTCACCATGCCATGTTCCACCCCTTCTGTTTCCATATCCTGGATCAGGTGAGAACCCAGATTGGATGTCATGACAATCACGGTATTTTTGAAGTCAACCGTCCTGCCCTGCCCGTCCGTCATCCGGCCATCATCCAGCACTTGTAACAGGACATTGAAGACATCCGGATGGGCTTTTTCGATCTCATCGAGCAGGATGACGCTGTAAGGCTTGCGGCGAACGGCTTCAGTCAGGTACCCCCCTTCTTCGTAGCCGACATATCCCGGCGGCGCACCGATTAAGCGTGCCACGGAATGTTTTTCCATGAACTCACTCATGTCGATACGAATCATGGATTCGTCCGTATCAAAAAGGAAATTGGCCAGCGATTTGCAAAGCTCGGTCTTGCCAACCCCTGTCGGCCCCAAAAACATGAAGGAGCCATAAGGACGGTTGGGATCTCCCAGCCCGGCGCGGGAACGCCTGATGGCATCGGAAACCGCGACAATGGCCTCATCCTGCCCTACAACCCGCCTGTGCAGTTCATCTTCCATGTGCAGCAGTTTTTCGCGCTCGCCCTGCATCATCCGGGAAACCGGAATGCCTGTGGCACGAGAAACCACTTCGGCAATTTCCTCGGCTTCCACCTGCGTGCGAAGCAGTTTCGGATGGTCTGTCTCTTCCGTGCTCTCCTTCTTGCTCTGTTCTTCCAGCGCTTTTTCCAGTTCGGGCATCCTGCCGTACATCAGCTCGGACATTTTCTGGAAATCGCCCTTGCGCTTGGCTTCTTCCATTTCATGCCGGACTTTCTCGATTTCTTCCTTGATGAACTTGGCGCCCTCCACACCGGCTTTTTCAGCTTTCAGCACTTCATCATAGTCGGCGTACTCGCGCTCCAGCTTTTCGATTTCTTCCTCGATCAGGGTCAGGCGTTTCTGTGATGCCTCATCCTTTTCTTTCTTGACGGCTTCACGCTCGATCTTGAGCTGGATAATCCGCCGATCCAGCTTGTCCATCACTTCGGGCTTGGAATCGATTTCCATTTTGATGCGGGAAGCCGCCTCGTCAATCAGGTCAATCGCCTTGTCCGGCAAGAAACGATCCGTAATGTAGCGGTGCGAAAGTTCTGCCGCGGCAATGATGGCCGGATCGGTAATCTCGACGCCGTGGTGAACCTCGTATTTCTCCTGCAAACCACGCAAAATGGCAATGGTATCCTCAACGGATGGCTCATCGACCATGATTTTCTGGAAGCGGCGCTCCAGCGCGGCATCTTTTTCCACGTACTTGCGATACTCGTCAAGCGTGGTTGCTCCCACACAGTGGAGTTCGCCCCGTGCCAGTGCCGGTTTCAGCATATTTCCGGCGTCCATTGAGCCTTCTGTCTTGCCTGCGCCCACCATCGTGTGAATCTCGTCGATAAAGACGATGGTCTGTCCTTCGTCTTCAGCCAGTTCGTTCAGTACGGCTTTCAGCCGCTCTTCAAATTCGCCACGGTATTTGGCACCGGCCAGAAGTGCCGCCATATCCAGAACCAGCACGCGCTTGCCTTTCAGGCTCTCTGGCACCTCGCCATTGACAATGCGCTGCGCCAGTCCCTCGACAATGGCGGTCTTGCCCACACCGGGCTCACCGATCAGGACAGGGTTATTTTTGCTGCGGCGCTGGAGTACCTGAATGGCCCGGCGGATTTCATCGTCACGCCCAATGACGGGATCAAGCTTGCCCATCCGGGCGCGCTCGGTCAAATCCAGGGTAAATTTTTTCAGGGCCTCACGCTGGTCTTCTGCCCCCGCTGAATTGACAGGGCCGCTACCCCGGACGGCCTTGATGGCCGCTTCCAGCGAGGCGCGTTCCAGCCCCTTCTCACGGGCGATCCGCCCCGCATCAGACCTGTCTTCCAGCAGGCCAAGCAGCACCATTTCACTCGCGATAAACTGGTCGCCCCGCTTCTGGGCTTCCCTGTCTGCCAGATTCAGTAATGCCAGCAGCTCACGCCCCACCTGCACGTCCCCCCCGGTTCCCGATACTTTGGGAAGGCGATCAAGCGCGCTTTTGAGTCCTGCATCCAGTGCATTGACGTTCACGCCGGCTCTTTGCAGAAGCGACCTGGCGCTCCCGTCATTCTGCTGAAGAAGCGCCATGACCAGATGCACGGGATCAATGTACTGGTTGTCGTTTCCGACCGCCATGCTGTGTGCATCCCCTATGGCTTCCTGCAGCTTTGTTGTCAATTTGTCCTGACGCATTGCATCCTCCAAATGATTGAGTCCGATTTTCAATAGATGGGTGCAACTGGCCTGATTTCAAGATGTTTTTTGGCTTCAGGACGAAGCAATCAGGCGGTAGCAGGCAAAACCGGCAATGCAGAAAAGGATGGAGCCGAGCAGGTGCAAAAAGGTATGCCCCAGCATCCATAAATATTC
>JAVBTJ010000119.1:0-25427 GCA_031556215.1 Oxalobacter sp. | reverse complement strand
ATATCGTTTGCTTCCGTAACCTGAAAACAGCGACGGATGGCGCTATCGCACTTTTTTCCAGAAACGATGCCGAGGAAACCGTCTTGGTTGAACCGTATGAAAGCTACCTGCGACAGTTCAATAAACAGGTTGGTATTCTCATGAGTATTGCGCCGACAGTGCAGGACGTTGATCGGTTGGAATCAGAGGAAGATAAATGCAAATTTGTGTTGTGCTTCAGGGAACTGATACGACTGAGGGGAATCCTGAAATCGTTTGCCGACTTCAAGTCTGGTGACATGATTCTGAGCGAACAAACCTTTGAAGACTACACGAGCAAGTATCTGGATATTCGTGATGAGGTAAAAAGAGATCAGGAAGCAGAAAAGGTATCTATCCTTCAGGATGTTGATTTTGAGTTGGAACTGATTCACCGTGATGACATCAATGTGGCTTACATTCTCCGACTCTTGCAAGACCTGAATCAGCTTTCTCCACGCCAGCAGACCAATCGCAGAAGACAGATTGACAATTTGTTGATCCAGCCCCAATTACGAAGCAAACGAGAACTGATAGAGGAATTTATCGCGAAAAATCTGCCGCATATTACGCCTGACGATGATCTGAATACTGTATTTGAAGCCTACTGGAATGCCAGGCAACAGGAAGCGCTGGAGACACTATGCAAAGACGAAAACATGCAGACCGACAAGGTTCGGGAATTCATTGAGAATTGGCAATATTATGGCCGGATGCCGCGAGAGCAACAGATACAGGATGCGTTGAATTACAGGCCTAGGTTACTCGAAGGCAAAGCGATCTTGCAGCGAATTGCAGGCAAAATTCAGTCGTTTGTTGAAATCTTTCTTGAAGGGATGGGGTAGGCCGCTATGAGTGATCTTGCTCGGTTATACATATGACCCAAAAAAACAGGAAGAATGAAATCACAATTCGCAGTTCTGCTGCGGAATACCTGACGTTTGTCGCGGCAATCGGTAACAGCGAAAACAGCGTTGAGATGCGCTATGAAGATGAGAACATCTGGCTCACGCAAAAGATGATGGCGACTTTGTATGATGTGTCTGTTTCAGCGGTAAACCAGCATATTAAAAAAGTTTTTTCCGATGGCGAACTGATCCCGGATTCAACTATTAAGAAATACTTAATAGTTCAAACCGAGGGAAATCGCGAAGTATCGCGCGAGATTGACCACTACAACCTGCAAATGATTATCGCCGTCGGATTCAAGGTCAATAACCAGCGTGCTGTGCGGTTTCGCGTCTGGGCAAATCAGATCGTCGAGCAATATACCATCAAGGGCTGGGTGATGGATTCCGAGCGCCTGAAAAATGGCGGGAGCATTCTCACGGACAAGTATTTCGATGAACAGCTTGAAAAAATCCGTGAGATACGCCTTTCAGAGCGCAAGTTTTACCAGAAAGTCACGGATATTTATGCAACTTCTCTTGACTACGACCGAAATGCCCTGACCACCAAGGATTTTTTTGCCAAGGTGCAGAATAAAATGCACTTTGCCATTCACGGTTATACAGCAGCAGAGGTGATTTACGAACGCGCTGATGCCGAAAAACCGCATATGGGGCTGAGGACGTGGAAAGATGCGCCAGACGGTAAAATTAAAAAAAGTGACGTTTCGATAGCAAAGAATTATCTTGCCGAGGACGAAATGCGCTCTCTGGAACTCATTGTGTCGGCATATCTTGACCTTGCGGAAAACCGAGCCAGGCGAAAGATTCCCATGACAATGGAAGATTGGGCGAAGCGACTTGATATTTTTCTTGAGGCCGACGATCACGCTGTTCTTGCCAATGCGGGAAAAATCACAGCACAGATTGCGAAAGACCATGCCGAAAGTGAATTTGAAAAATACCGCATTGTCCAGGACAGGCTTTTTATGTCTGACTACGATAAATATCTGATAGAGCTTGAAGAGCAAGCCAGGAAAGGCGCTAAAAACGAATGAAGCGGCAATTCAAATGCCAGAAATTTTGATATTACTATGTTCTCGAAAACGACACGTCAATAAACGTGTTGCTAAAACAGGGAAACATCGACGCGTTTTGCGTTCATGTTCAGGGCAATCGCATGAAAGAAAAGTGGCGATTAACCAGCAATTGATGGGGCAGGAATAGTTTTTTCTTAAATTTTTGACCATGCATTGCCCCTATTTCCGGTCACTACCTCCAGAATTCTCCAGCTTCGCTTAATTTTCATCTTTCATGCGATTGCCCTGAGCCTAACGTTGTTTATTGAAATCCACTTGCTTTGTGTCTGTTTTTGTATATATTCTTACATATACGAATTTTTACTTCACAGAAGGTCTTCTGCGTCATGGCAATAGATCGAACTTGGATGACGGGAGCATAACGGTTCCTTAAGAGATCATTTTACTGTTATCGTTTGGCTGGTTCAAAAGAGATCGAAAAGCATGAAAACAACAATGAAAAACAAGCTTAAGATGAGAAGGCAGCGTCATCTCATTATCGTCTGTGCCCTGTTTTTTTCCGTGTTCATCCTTGGGATTGTGGTGGCGATGAACATCAAAAATTCCATCAACCTGCGCGATATCCTGACCGAGAGTGTCAAGCGGCAATTGATCTCTACTTCGCTGGCGGCGCGAGGTATCCTTAATGTAGATGCTTTTGTTTCCTATCAGGATAAATCGGCCCTGGAAGATCCCGCTTACCAGGAAACGTTGCATAAATTGCGTGTTTTGGTCGATAGCGTTGACGCCAAATATATTTATGCCCTGAAGCGGAAGGGCGATCATTATGTGTTTATTTTTGATACGGATACAAAAAATCCGGTTCCTTTTGTTCCTTATGGTTTGTCGCCTGTCCACGAAACGGCGTTTGCCGGACATAATGCGGCAGATGTCATGAATGTGAAAGACGAGTACGGCAGTTTCAATACAGGTGCCGTGCCGGTTTTCTACAACGGGGAAGTGGTGGGGATCATCTGTACGGATATCGAGGATGCCTATCTGGAGTCCAGTTACAAAACGGCCTTGTTCAATTCCCTCATGCTGGCGGGCATCCTGCTTTTGACCATGGGCGCGATGTTGTTTGCCATATACCGCCTTCTCAGAAGGGTGGAAAAAATGCAGGGTGTCCTGGAACGGCAGGCGCTGTATGATAATTTGACTTCCCTGCCAAACCGGCGGTATCTGATGGAACACCTTGCCTCAATTACGTCTGGCCCCAATTCAGAACCTTTTGCCCTGTTTTTTATTGATCTGGATAATTTCAAGCGGGTTAACGACAGCGCCGGGCATGATGCAGGTGATGAATTATTGCGTCAGTTTGCCCAATTCCTGACGAGGCTGAGCTGTGCCAAGGCTTTTCGCCCCTCTGCCGGCAAATTGAATATATCGGCTCGGGTTGGGGGTGATGAATTTATCCAGATTGTGGATGACCATGGGAGTGCCGAAAAAGCGGTCAAAGCAGCCGAAAATTTGCTTGAGGGGTTCAAAAATGCGAATCCCAGCCGTTATGTTGAAAAGTACGATGTTGGCCTGAGTATCGGTATTGCCCGTTATCCTTATGATAGTGATGATTTCAATGTCCTGATCCGGTATGCCGATATAGCGATGTATTGTGCCAAGCACAGCGGGAAAAACCAGTATTGTCTTTATGTCGATGAAATGCACCAGCCACAGGAAGGGTAGCGGCTGTTGTTCCGTTTGCATAAAACAGGTGGTTTATCGTTTTTCGGAGTGCCGGGGTGAACGGATCATGTTCTTTTTTTGTTGATTTTGCGTCATCGTCTTCCTGGCGTATTAGAATTAAATTTCAGGTGCTGTAAAGGATGGTGCCGGTGTTTCAAATTCGGCTATGCCAAACGCTCCTGAGGGGGTGTGATTGATGATTTTTTGCCATATGAGATGGCAATATTTTAGGGAGGAACTATGAAAGTAAGGACAATGGCTGGTTGTCTGTGCAGTTTGCCTCTTGCGGTAGCGCTGATGTTTTCTTCTCCGGTATCAATGGCGGCAGAAGGTGCAACGAAAGCAGAGACAAAGGCCGCCATAGAAAAGAAGGAGGCGCTGGATTTTCCCATTGTGACGCTTCAGCAGTGGAAGGATGCTTCGCAGGATGCGCGTTATGGTCTTCTGATCGGGTTTGTTTCTGCGATTGAGATTGAAAAGCAATGGCAGGGGAAAAAGCCGCTGAAGCTGGAGCAAAGCCTGAATAATTCCTGGGCAAAGGGGTTTGATGGATTTACGCTGAAAAATATTCATGACCATATTGATGCCTATGTTGCTACTAACCCGGAAAACCTGCAAATTACGCTGGTGGAGTATCTTTGGTATGCCTATGCACAGCCAAAGGTGACGGAGAAGGTCAGCAGGAAGAAGCGGGATACGCTGAATTACAAGTCCGAGGACAGGCCGCTGAAAAATATTAAACCCGCCGTGAAATGAGGGAGTTGATATGAAAAAATTGACAACAATAACCGTCATGACATGTTTTGTCGCACTGATGGGATGTACCAATATGGATAAAACCCAGCAGGGGGCGCTTTCCGGTGCCGCAATCGGTGCGGCGGCGGGTGCCGGTATCGCCGCGCTGGCGGAAGGCAATGCCGGAACAGGCGCTATAATCGGTGGCGTGCTGGGCGGCGTGGCTGGCGGTATTTATGGCCATAACAAGAGCAAGTAACCCAATCGGGTTTGTTTCTGAAATAAAGGGAAGCGGGTCTGATGGCCCGCTTCTTTTTTTATGTGCCGGGCGTGTTTTCCGGCGCCAGTTCCCGGATTTTGTTCTGTGCGTACTGGCTGTCGTATTGTCCCATGCACATTTCATTGATCCAGAGCCCGTTGTCCTCGTCGATCATGGCACTTAAGCCGGATGCGCGCAGCCGTCCGAGGGTTTCTTTGGGGGATAGCGCATCGGCTGCGGTTGTCCGGTATTCTTTGAGCAGATCCCGTTTTTTTGGCTGTGGCGTATTGGCGGTCTTTTTTTCGGTCATTCAGAAAGTCTCATTTCCCTGACGGGGATGACGGTAAAAAATATCAGTATCGAAAGGTAAAGAGCAGGTAAGGGGGCATGGCAATAGGGTAGCGTTTCCTTTTTTCGTGAGGCTTATTTTACTGCCACATGATCCGGTGCTGGCGATTTTGATCTTTTGGGAAAATTCATTCAGGTGTATCATATCGGCTTAGTATGAATGTTGATGTTTTTTCCCTTTTTTCAGGCAGTATCGCGTATTCTTGCCGCTTTCCCGACAGGCTTGCCGCCTGCCCCGGCAAAGCGGGCCTGATGCATTTTCTGATTTTCTTTTCCACTTTAATACTTTCAGACAGGGGCGGCTGAACGTGATCACCGAAACCTATTTTCCGGTTCTCCTGTTTATTCTGGTCGGGGTATTTTTCGGGGTTGCTTCCCTGTTGATGGGGCGTCTTGCCGCACCGCACAAGCCGGATGCGGCAAAAAATGCGCCATACGAATGTGGTTTTCCTGCCTTTGACGATGCGCGAGTGAAGTTTGATGTGCGCTATTATCTGATCGCAATTCTCTTTATTCTATTTGATCTGGAAACGGCTTTTCTTTTTCCCTGGGCTGCCGCGATGCGCGATGTCGGCTGGCCAGGTCTGATTGCCATGCTGGTTTTTATTGCTGAACTGGCTATCGGGTTCTGGTACATATGGAAAAAAGGGGCGCTGGACTGGGAGTGATATGGCGCTGGATGGCTTGTTAAACGAAGGCTTTATAACGACCTCGCTTGATACGGTAATCAACTGGGGACGGACAAGTTCGCTCTGGCCGGTCTCGTTCGGGCTGGCATGCTGTGCCATTGAGATGATGCACGCCAGTGCCGCCCGGTATGACCTGGATCGGTACGGCACGTTTTACCGGCCCACGCCGCGCCAGTCGGATGTGATGATTGTGGCGGGCACGCTGTGCAACAAGATGGCGCCTGCCTTGAGAAGGGTGTATGACCAGATGGCGGAACCACGCTGGGTCATTTCAATGGGGTCGTGCGCCAATGGCGGCGGTTATTACCACTATTCGTATTCAGTGGTGCGGGGGTGCGACCGGATTGTGCCGGTGGATGTATATGTGCCGGGTTGTCCGCCGACGGCAGAGGCGCTCCTGTATGCCTTTATTCAGTTGAAAAACAGGATCAAGCGGACGAATACGATTGCGCGATAAGGGAACACATGACCACAAGGCTGGCACAGTTGCAGGAAACGCTACGGGATCTTTTGGGAGACCGTATCCATTCGTGTACCTGCGCGCTAGGCGAGGTGACGCTGGTTGTGGGGCATCCGGATTATCATGAAACCATGCGGATACTCAGGGAAGCGCCTGCGCTGTCTTTTGAGGAACTGATTGATCTGTGCGGCGTGGATTATGCAGAGTACGGCAATGGGATGCACGAAGAGCCGCGTTATGCGGTTGTGGCGCATTTGCTGTCGCTGGCGCATAACTGGCGGTTAAGGGTGCGCGTTTTTGCGCCGGATGAGGATATGCCGCTTTTGCCGTCAGTGACGGATATCTGGCCTGCTGCAGGCTGGTACGAGCGCGAGGCGTTTGATCTTTTCGGCCTGCTTTTTGACGGGCACCCGGATTTGCGGCGGATTCTGACGGACTACGGTTTTGTCGGGCATCCTCTCCGGAAGGATTTTCCGGTGCAGGGTTTTGTTGAGATGCGCTATGACGAGGCGGCGCGCAAGGTGGTTTACCAGCCGGTGACGATTGAGCCGCGTGAAGTGACTCCCCGTGTGATCCGGGAAGCGGATTACGGTAGGCGATAATGGTTGAGATCAAGAATTACACGGTCAATTTTGGCCCCCAGCATCCGGCGGCGCACGGGGTATTGCGCCTGATTCTGGAGCTTGACGGCGAGGTGATCCACCGGGCCGATCCGCATATTGGCATGCTGCATCGCGGGACAGAGAAGCTGGCGGAGCAGAAGACATGGCTGCAGGCGCTTCCCTACATGGATCGTCTTGATTATGTTTCCATGATGGCGAACGAGCATGCCTACGTACTGGCGGTTGAAAAGCTGCTTGGTGTCGAGGTGCCTGTCCGGGCGCAGTATATCCGCGTCATGTTTGACGAGATTACGCGTCTCATGAACCACCTTCTTTTCCTGGGGTCGCAGGCGCTGGATATTGGCGCGATGGCAGTGTTTTTGTATACCTTCCGGGAGAGGGAAGACCTTTTTGACTGCTATGAGGCGGCCAGCGGCGCGCGGATGCATGCAAGCTATTACCGTCCGGGCGGGGTGAACCGGGATCTGCCGGACACGATGCCGCAGTACCGGCAAATGCACCTGAACAAGGAAAAGCGGGAGAAGGCACTGAATGCCAACCGGCAGGGGTCACTCCTGGATTTTATTGCGGATTTTACGGAACGTTTTCCGGGGTATGTGGACGAGTACGAAACGCTCCTGACGGACAACCGCATCTGGAAGCAGCGCCTGGTCGGCGTCGGCGTGATTTCGCCGGAGGATGCGCTGGCGGCGGGTTTTACCGGTGCCATGCTTCGCGGATCAGGCATTGAGTGGGATTTGCGGAAAAAGCAGCCCTACGCGGTGTATGACCGGCTGGATTTTGCGGTTCCGGTGGGAACCAGCGGGGATTGCTATGACCGCTATCTTGTCCGGGTGGAGGAGATGCGCCAGTCAAACCGGATTATCCGGCAGTGTGTGGACTGGCTGCGGAAAAATCCGGGGCCGGTCATGACGTCTGACCGCAAGGTGGCGCCGCCGAAAAGGGCGGAGATGAAGACGGGCATGGACGAAATGATCCATCATTTCAAGCTGTTTTCGGAGGGGTTCCATGTGCCGCCGGGAGAAATCTATGCCGCTGTCGAAGCGCCGAAGGGGGAGTTTGGCGTCTATCTGGTGTCGGACGGGGCAAACAAGCCTTACCGCATGAAGATCCGTGCACCGGGGTTTGCCCATTTGCAGAACCTGGGCAATCTCATCAAGGGGCATCTTATTGCCGATGCGGTATCGGTTATCGGCAATATCGATATTGTTTTCGGGGAAATTGATCGTTAAGGGCAGAGATGATACTCAGCAGGGACGCATACGAAAGGATTGACCGCGAGATCGCCAAATTTCCTGCCGGGAAAAAACGCTCGGCGGCGATTGCGGCCATGACGATTGCCCAGGATGAAACGCGCTGGCTCTCGCCTGAAGTCATGCAGGAAATTGCAGATTACCTGGCGGTACCGGTGATTGCGATTGAGGAAATCGTCAGTTTTTACAGCATGTTTGATACCCGCCCTGTGGGCAAATACAAGATTACGGTGTGTACCAATCTGCCGTGCGAACTTTCGGGCAGTGTACAGGCGGCGCAATATTTGCAGGCGCGTTTGGGAATCGGTTTTGGCGAAACCACCGCTGACGGCATGTTTACCCTGGTTCAGGGCGAGTGCATGGGCGCGTGTGGGGATGGCCCCATTCTGCTGGTGAACAACAAGCGCATGCACATGCGCATGTCCAATCCCAGAATTGACAGTCTGCTGGAGGATTTGAGGAAATGACCTGCCTGCACGGCCGCCATATACAGCCGCTTTTATTTGCCGGACTGGACGGCAAAAACTGGCGGCTGGCCGATTATGTGTCGCGCGGCGGCTATGCGGTTTTTCAGCGTATCCTTCGCGAGGGAATGCCGCCGGACAGGATCATCGCGGAAGTGACGGCATCTTCCCTTCGTGGCAGGGGCGGTGCGGCTTTCCCGACCGGAATCAAGTGGGGCTTTATGCCGCAGGAGTATGACGGCCAGAAATACCTGGTCTGCAATGCGGACGAAAGCGAGCCGGGGACGTTCAAGGATCGGGATATCCTGCGCTACAATCCGCATGCGGTTATCGAGGGGATGCTGATTGCGGCCTACGCGATGGGTGCCAGTGTCGGGTATAACTATATCCACGGCGAGATATGGGCCGAATACGAGCAGTTTGAGGAAGCGATTGAAGAGGCGCGCGCCGCAGGCATGATCGGGCAAAATCTGCTGGGAACGCCGTTCTGTTTTGAGCTATATGCCTTTCACGGTTTCGGGGCCTATGTCTGCGGGGAGGAAACGGCGCTTCTGGAATCGATGGAAGGCAAGCGCGGCCAGCCGCGTTTCAAGCCGCCTTTTCCGGCGACGTATGGTTTGTACGGGCAGCCGACAACAGTAAACAATGTGGAAACACTGGCCTATGTGCCGTTTATCCTCCGGATGGGGGGCGAGGCTTTTGCCGTGCTGGGCAAGGCCAATAGCGGCGGGATGAAGATTTTTTCCGTTTCCGGGGATGTTCGGCAGCCTGGAAATTACGAGGTGCCGATGGGAACGCCGTTTTCCACGTTGCTGGAAATGGCGGGCGGCATGAAAGAGGGGCGGAAAATCAAGGCGGTGATTCCGGGCGGGGCGTCTTCCCCGGTCGTGCCGGGCGATATCATGATGCAGACGGCGATGGATTATGATGCCCTTGCGCAGGCGGGTTCCATGCTGGGTTCCGGTGGGGTGATTGTCCTGGATGACACGCGCTGCATGGTGGCGGCGCTTTTAAGGCTGTCGTATTTCTTTTACGATGAGTCATGCGGGCAATGTACGCCATGCCGGGAGGGAACCGGGTGGATGTTCCGGATTATCCGGCGAATGGAAGAGGGACAGGGGCAACCTGAAGATATGGCGCTTCTGGATTCGGTTGCCGCCAATATCCAGGGGCGCACGATCTGTGCGCTGGGCGATGCGGCGGCGATGCCGGTGAGGTCGTTCCTGAAGCATTTCAGGGACGAGTTTGAGTACCACATCCAGAACAGACGGTGTCTGGTTTAGCAAAACGGGCGATTGTGGAAGATCGGGTTGACATTGAAATTGACGGGATAAAGCTGAAGGCCGGGCGCGGCAGGAATGTGCTCGAGGTCGCGCTGGATGCCGGTTTGCCCATTCCGCATTTCTGTTATCACAAGAAGCTGTCGATTACGGCCAGTTGCCGCATGTGCATGGTGGATGTGGATGGTTCTCCCCGCCCACAGCCGTCCTGTGCCACGCCGGTTTCGCCGGGCATGGTCGTGCATACCCGCACACACCGGGTGATTGAGGCGCAAAAGGCGGTGATGGAGTTTCTGCTGATTAACCATCCGCTGGATTGCCCGGTTTGTGACCAGGCAGGCGAATGCCGCTTGCAGGATGTGTCGGTCGGATATGGCGGGGGGGCATCGCGCTACCGGGAAGAAAAACGGGTTGTCCTGCACAAGGATGCCGGGCCGCTTGTCGGCATGCAGGAGATGGCGCGGTGCATTCACTGCACGCGCTGTATTCGCTTCGGCGAGGAAGTGGCAGGCATCCAGGAACTCGGCCTGCTGAACCGTTCGGAACATGCGGAGATTGCGCTGGCTGTCGGGAAGATGGTGACGTCGGAATTGTCGGGCAATATGATTGATCTTTGCCCTGTCGGTGCGCTGACGTCAAAGCCGTTCCGCTTTTCGGCGCGTAACTGGGAACTGGCGCGCCGCCACTCCATCAGCCCGCATGACAGCCTGGGTTCGAACCTGATTGTCCAGACTTTCAATAACCGGGTGATGCGGGTTTTGCCGCAGGAAAATGAAGCCGTCAATGAATGCTGGATTTCCGATAGCGACCGTTTTTCCTATGAGGGGTTAAACAGCGGGGAGCGGCTGACAAAACCGATGGTCAAGCAGGATAACCGCTGGATTGAGACAGACTGGGAAACGGCGCTGGATTATATTGTTCACGGGCTGAAGGATATCTGTGCCGATCATGGCGCAGATGCCATTGCCGCGCTGGCTTCGCCGCAGGCAACGCTGGAAGAAATGGGGCTTTTGAAGAAGCTCATGAATGGCATGGGCTCGTCCCGTGTCGAATACCGCCCTCGCCGCATGGATTTTTCCCTTGATGGCAAGATCGCGCCCTGGCTGGGAATGCCGGTAACGGATATTGATGCGCTCGACAGCGCCTTTATTATCGGTTCTTTCCTCCGCAAAGAGCAGCCGGTACTGGCGATCCGTTTTCGCCGTGCGGCAAGACGCGGGGCGGCTATCAGCAGCCTGCACGGGTTGGATGACGATTGGCTGATGCCGATGGCGAAAAGGATGATTGCCGCACCATCGCAATGGTCTGCCATGCTGGCCGAAGTGGTGGCTGCCGTGGCGAAAGCCAAGGGGATTGCCGTGCCGGAAGGATTTGAAAATGTCATGCCTTCGGAAAAGGCCGAAGGTATTGCCGCTACGCTGCTCCAGCAAGGCAATCACGCCATTTTCATGGGGAATGTGGCGGCGCAGCATCCCCAAATGTCGGCGTTGCACACGATGGCGGAATGGTTGGCGCAACATACGGGGGCGCGGCTGGGATATCTGGTCGAGGGTGCCAATGCCACGGGAGCCTGTGTGCTCGACAGCGAAGAGGATATGCCGGATGCCGGAAAAGCCCTCAATCTGAATCACCAGGCTTACCTGCTGCTCCATGCGGAGCCGGAGATGGATGTTGCAGATGCGCGGTTGGTTCGGGAGCGCCTCTTGAAGGCCAAAATGGTCGTGGTCATGTCGCCTTATCTGCATGGCGCGGATTATGCCGATGTGATGCTGCCGGTTTCGCCCTTTACGGAAACGGCGGGAACTTATATCAGTTGCGAAGGGCGGATACAGTCTTTCCAGGGCGTTGTCAGGCCATTGGGGGATGCGCGTCCGGCATGGAAGGTTTTGCGGGTGCTGGGCAACCTGATGGAACTGGACGGGTTTGACTATGAAAGCCCGGAAGCGGTGCGCGATGCCCTTCTTGACGGGATTGGCGGGGATGTCAGCCGCAGGCTGAATAATTTTTCCGGCCTGCCGCCCGTGTATGCGGCGACAGAACCGGCAGAACTGGAGCGACTGACGGCGTTGCCGCATTGTTTTGCCGACCCGATTGTCCGCAGGGCCGATGCATTGCAGAAAACACAGGATGATATCGTCAGTCGCATCGGCCTTCCGGTAGCGGTGTGTGAGCGTTTCGGCATTGCAGAAAATGATCTTGTCTCGGTTTCGCAGGGAGAAGGACAGGTGCTTTTAAGCGCCATGCCTGACAGAACCTTGCCGGACAATGTGGCGTGGATTTGGGGTGGGCAGGCGTCAACTGCCATGCTGGGCGCGGTTTTTGGGTCAGTCAGGGTGAGGCTGGCATGATGGCGGAAATCCTTGCACTGGTTCATTCCTACGGCCAGCAGTTCTTCGGCGATTTCTGGTTTTTGACCTGGACGATGGTCAAGCTGGGTTGCGTGATGATGCCCGTTCTTGGCATGGTGGCATACCTGACGCTGTGGGAACGGAAAATGATCGGCTGGATGCATGTACGCATCGGTCCGAACCGGACGGGGCCGCTGGGGCTTTTGCAGCCGGTTGCCGACGGTATCAAGCTGCTTCTCAAGGAAATTATCGTTCCGGAAAAGGCGGATAAAAAACTTTTTTACCTGGCGCCGGTTCTGGTCATGGCACCGGCGCTTGCCGCCTGGGCGGTGATGCCTTTCGGCCCGGAAATGGTGCTGGCTAACCTGAATGCCGGTGTCCTGTTTTTCCTGACGATTACTTCCATTGGCGTATACGGCGTTATCGTTGCGGGCTGGGCGTCCAACTCGAAATATGCGTTTTTGGGCGCCATGCGGGCAGCCGCCCAGATGATTTCATTCGGTGTGCCGATGGGTTTTGTACTGGTTACGGTGCTGATGGTCTCCGGCAGCCTGAATCTTTCCGATATCGTGGCGGCGCAGAACCGGGGATTTTTTGCCGGTCATGGCCTGGGGGTATTGTCATGGAACTGGCTTCCTCTTTTGCCGCTGTACGTGATTTTCCTGGTTTCCAGCCTGGCTGAGACAGCGCGCCATCCTTTTGACGCGCTCGAAGGGGAGTCTGAAATTGTTGCCGGGCATATGGTCGAATATTCCGGCATCGCGTTCGGGATGTTTTTCATGGCGGAATACGCCAATATGATCCTGTTTTCGGCTATGGCGGTTATCCTTTTCCTGGGCGGCTGGCTGCCGCCAGTGGATTTCGCTTTCCTGTCGTGGGTACCGGGATGGATCTGGCTGGGGGCCAAGACCTTTGTGGTGGCATCAACCTTTATCTGGATCAGGGGGACTTTCCCGCGCTATCGTTATGACCATACGATGCGCTTGGGCTGGAAAATATTTCTCCCGATCACGATGGCCTACCTGGTACTGGTGGCCGTCTGGATGCAGACGCCCTGGAATATCTGGGGTTGAGGGGGCAGAAGACGACCATGATGAAACCGATCAGAAATTTCTTCAGCAGCTTCCTGCTCATCGAACTGGCGAAAGGGCTTTGCGTGACGGCGAAGTACCTGTTTTCGCCCAAGGCGACGATTCAGTATCCGGAGGAAAAAACACCGCTTTCACCGCGTTTTCGCGGCATGCACGCCTTGAGGCGTTATCCGAATGGCGAGGAACGGTGCATTGCCTGCAAATTGTGCGAATCCGTCTGTCCGGCGCTGGCGATTACGATAGAGTCGGAAATGCGTGAAGACGGCACGCGAAGGACGGTGCGTTACGATATCGATCAGAACAAGTGCATTTTCTGCGGCTTGTGCGAGGAAGCCTGCCCGGTTGATGCGATTGTGGAAACGCCGCTTTTTGAGTATGTGGCAGACAGCCGAAGCGGGCTGTATTTCACCAAAGCAGAATTGTTGGCAGTGGGCGACCGGTATGAAGACGACATTGCAAAAACAAGGCAGGCCGATGCGCCTTATCGATAAAGACACGGTTTTAAGCTGAATATGGAATTTCAAACCACCCTGTTTTACCTGTTCTCGGCCATTCTGGTCTTTGCCGCCCTGCGCGTCATTACGGCCCGAAATCCCGTGCACAGCGCGCTTTATCTTGTCTTGTCCTTCTTTTCGGCGGCGGCGATCTGGATTCTTCTGAAGGCCGAGTTTCTCGCGCTGGTACTGATGCTGGTTTATGTCGGCGCTGTCATGGTGCTTTTCCTTTTTGTGGTGATGCTGCTGGATATCAATCTGGCGTCACTGCGGGAAGGGTTCAGGCGCAACCTGGCGGCTGCGGTGCCGGTAGGCATCCTGATTGCTCTCCAGATGGCGGCTGTCCTGGTGAAAGGCTTCTGGGTGGAAGTGCCGCATTCGCCCGGCGCGGCGGATACCATCGGGCTGACCCGAGAACTGGGCCGGGTGCTGTATACGGAATACCTGTACGCGTTTGAAATTGCCGCTGCCATCCTCATGGTGGCCATTGTCGCGGCGGTTGCCCTGACGCTGCGCCGCCGGGGCGATGCGACTTATACTTCTGCCTCGCAGGCCCTCAAGGCAACGAAGGCGGAACGTCTGAGGCTGGTCGAGATGCCGGCGGATACGGATTATGCCCGGCAGGAAGCGAAACCGGAAACGGGGGAAAAGGCATGATGCTTTCTCTTGTTCATTACCTTGTTTTGGGGGCAATCCTGTTTTCGGTTGCGATTGTCGGCATTTTCGTCAACCGCAAAAACCTGCTGGTTTTACTGATGTCGATTGAACTGATGCTGCTGGCGGTCAACCTGAATTTTGTCGCTTTTTCCCACTACCTGGGTGATGCCGCTGGCCAGATTTTTGTCTTTTTCATCCTGACGGTGGCTGCGGCTGAAACAGCAATAGGGCTGGCGATTCTTATTGTCCTTTTCCGTAATATGAATTCCCTCAATGCCGAAGATATCGGCAGCCTGAAAGGATAAGGCCGGTGAACATGAATCTTGCCCCTGCCTTGCCTGAAATGGCCCTGCTTCTGCTGACGCTGGGGATTTTGGTCGTGGACATGTTTTTGCCGCAAAAACAACGCGTCGTGACCCGGCTCCTGTCCCTTGCCGCCATCGTAGTCTGCGCCGGGTTTTCCCTTGATCTTTTTGCATCGCACAGCACGGTGCATGCGTTTGGCCATGCGTTTGTTTCAGACCCAGTGTCTGGCCTGCTCAAGCTCTTTACCTGCCTGGTGATGTTCGCCACGCTGCTGTATGCCCGCCGGTACGTTGACGAGCGTGGCATGACAGGCGGGTTCATCGGGGGCGAGTTTTATGTGCTGGCGCTTTTCTGCCTGCTGGGGCAGATGGTTACTATTTCCAGTGCAAACCTGCTGGTGCTTTACCTGGGAATCGAACTGATGTCGCTGCCCCTGTATGCGTTGGTTGCCCTGCGGCGCGATGAGGCGCGGGTATCCGAGGCCGCCATCAAGTATTTTATTCTGGGGGCGTTGGGTTCCGGTTTCCTGCTTTATGGCATTTCCATGCTGTATGGTGCGACGGGAACACTGGATATGGCGGAAATGGCGCGGGCATGTGCATCGGGCGACGCCAATAAGGCGGTGCTGGTGTTTGGCGTGGTGTTTGCCGTTTCCGGTATGGCTTTCAAGCTGGGTGTTGCGCCCTTTCATATGTGGGTGCCGGACGTTTATGAGGGAGCGCCGACAGCGGTGACGCTGCTGATCGGGGGGGCGCCCAAGCTGGCGGCCTTTGCCCTTTGCCTGCGTGTCCTGGTTGAGGGGTTGATCCCGCTGGCAGTAGACTGGCAGCAGATGCTGGTTATCATTTCCATTCTTTCGATGGCGATTGGCAACATCACGGCACTGATGCAGACGAATATCAAGCGGATGCTGGCTTATTCCACCATCGCCCAGATGGGTTTCATGCTGTTGGGCCTGCTATCCGGCGTGGTTGATGGAAAAACCGCCGATATTGCCGCAGGCGCTTACAGTTCTGCCCTTTTTTATACCGTTATTTATGTCCTGTCGGTACTGGGCGCGTTCGGCATGGTGCTGACGCTTTCGCGCGCCGGGCATGAGGCTGACAAACTCGATGATTTCCGTGGGCTGAACCGCAAAAATCCGGGGTATGCCCTTGTGATGATGGTGTTCATGCTGTCTTTGGCGGGTATTCCCCCGCTGGCCGGGTTTTATGCCAAGCTGTCTGTCCTGGAGGCGCTGGTTGCCTCCGGCCGGGTCTGGCTGGCTGTTGTTGCCATTGTCCTCTCTGTCATCGGCGCTTTTTATTATCTTCGCATCGTCAAGCTGATGTATTTTGACGAGCCGCAGGTCATCCGGGAAATAGCCGCGCCGTATGTGGAGAGGGTGACGTTGGGGATCAATATGGCGGCGCTGGTTTTGATGGGGATTTTTCCCGGCGGGCTGATGGGGCTGTGTTACGACGCCATCCGGCAAACACTGGCATTATAAATTCGGCTTTAGCTGGTAAAATCTTATTTTTCAGCCCATTTCTACGCATATGTCCGGCAATACTTTTGGCACGCTGTTTACCGTAACCACTTTTGGCGAATCGCACGGAAAGGCGATTGGCTGCATCATTGACGGCTGCCCGCCGGGGATGGCGCTGTCCGAAGCGGATATCCAGCCGGAGCTGGATCGCAGGCGGCCCGGCACGTCACGTCATGTGACGCAGCGCAATGAGTCTGATACGGTGCGGATTCTTTCCGGCATTTACGAGGGAAAGACAACCGGTGCGCCCATTGCGCTCCTCATTGAAAATGAAGACCAGCGTAGCAGCGACTATAGCAACCTGGGGGAGGTTTTTCGCCCGGCTCACGCGGATTACACTTACTGGCAGAAATACGGTATCCGCGATCCGAGGGGGGGCGGGCGCTCTTCTGCGCGACTGACTGCCATGACGGTGGCCGCAGGTGCGGTAGCCGGGAAGTGGCTTTACGAGCAATACGGCACAACGGTCAGGGCCTGCCTTGCCCAGTTGGGCGATATGAATATCCCCTTCCGTTCGTGGGAGCATACGGCAACCAACCCGTTTTTTGTGCCGACAGATGATGTGGCGATCCTTGCCGAGGCAGAGGCTTTCATGGATGCGCTTCGCCGGGAAGGCGATTCGATCGGCGCGCGCGTGGAGGTGGCGGCACAGCGGGTGCCGGTTGGCCTGGGCAATCCTTTGTATGAAAAGCTGGATGCCCGTATTGCCTTTGCCATGATGGGGATCAATGCGGTCAAGGGCGTGGAAATCGGCGCGGGTTTTGATGCGGTCGCGCAACGCGGTTCTGTGCATAATGACGAATTGACGCCACAAGGGTTTACCGCAAATCGCGCTGGCGGCGTGCTGGGCGGGATTTCCACCGGACAGGATATTACGGTTTCGATTGCGGTCAAGCCGACGCCTTCCATTCGTATCCCGCGCCAGTCGATTGATATCCACGGCAATCCGGTGACGCTTCAGACACAGGGGCGGCATGATCCCTGCGTCGGTATCCGGGCCGTGCCGGTTGCCGAGGCGATGCTCAAGCTGGTTCTCATGGATGCGGCGCTCTTGAACCGGGCGCAGTGCGGGGACGTGCAGGTGGCAACGCCCAACATAGCCGGATTGCCTGATATTGCCCGGTAGGCACAAGGTCGCCAGACGGATATTCCCTTTATATCAGAGGTTCCCTTGTGAAATCCTCTTCCTGGCCTGAGCAGTCGCTCAATTTCGGCCTTTTCTTTTTCTGTTATTTCAGCTTTGTCGGGGTTTTCCCGCCGTTTGTCTCCCTTTTCTTTGCCCACAGGGGGATTGATCCGGTCGAGATCGGTATCCTGATGTCCATCATGCAGGGGATGCGGATTATCGGCCCCAATCTCTGGGGGTGGACGGCAGATGTGACGCGAAAACGCTCCCGGATATTGCAGATCACGGCGGTTTCGGCCTTGCTGACTTTCTTCGGGCTGTTTTTCTGCACGACTTTTTTCCAGTTTGCTCTTGTCATGGCGGCCATCAATCTCTTTACCAGCGCGCAGGGACCGCTGTCTGATGCCATCATGCTGGCGGAAATGCGGGGCAACTTGACGCGCTACGGCCAGCTTCGCCTTTGGGGATCAGTCGGTTATATCGTGATGACATCTGCTGTCGGCCTTTTCCTGGATTGTTATGGCATTGAATGGATGCCCTGGATCGGCGCCCTGATTTTAGTGGTGTCTTTTATGGTCAGCCTGCGCATTTACGATACCCCTGCCGTTCATGACAACAGGGGAAAAACATCCATATGGCCGGTTTTGCTGCGTCGCGAGGTCATGGCGTTCATGACTTCCGCCTGTTTCATGCTGGCGGCGCATGCCGGGCTGTATGCCTTTTATTCCCTTTACCTGGCGCAATTGGGATACAGCAGTGTCACCATCGGCCTGATGTGGGCCTTTGGCGCCATCGCTGAAATTATTTTCTTTATTTACCAGGCTCCCATTTTTACCCGTTTTGGCGTCCGGTCAGTGATGCTGGTCAGCATTTTCCTTGCGATGGTCCGCTTCGTCCTGATCGGTGTGGGAGCTGAATCGCTCGTTATTCTGCTGGTCGCTCAGTTGCTTCATGCTGCCACTTTCGGCGCGCACCACACGGCCTCCATTATTACCATACAGCGCTGGTTTGCCGGAGCGCTCCAGGCGCGCGGCATGGCAGCCTTTATCAGCGCTTCTTATGGCATTGGCGGGACGCTGGGCGGGCTTTTCATGTCGCTGATATGGGGAGAAATGGGGCCGAAAGCAGTTTATCTGTTTTCAGCAGGCTTTGCCGTGCTGGCGATGGGTGCCGTTGCACTGTCTTACCGCTGGCAGAATAGGCAAGATTGATGTCAGCGAATATGGCATAATGTTTGTTTGCCAATGACAGCAGAAACAGAGAATCATGCCAAAAACACTTTACGATAAGCTTTGGGAATCCCATATTGTCCGTACCGAGGAAGACGGTACGGTGGTTCTCTATATTGATCGTCATCTTTTGCATGAGGTGACCAGCCCGCAGGCGTTTGAGGGTCTCCGGATCGCGCACCGCAATCCGTGGCGCAATTCCGCCAATCTCCTGGTGGCTGACCATAATGTGCCCACTACGGACAGAAGCGGAACGATCAAGGATCCGACATCGCGGCTCCAGATAGAAACCCTGGATGACAATGCGCGGGAATACGGTCTGACTTATTTCAACATGAACGACGAGCGTCAGGGCATCGTGCACGTCATCGGGCCGGAGCAGGGCGCTACGCTGCCCGGCATGACCGTGGTTTGCGGGGATTCGCATACGTCAACCCACGGCGCCTTTGCCTGCCTGGCCTTCGGTATCGGCACCTCTGAAGTGGAGCATGCGCTGGCAACCCAGACGCTGTTGTCCAAGAAATCACGCTCCATGCTGATTGAGGTGGACGGGGCGTTGCAACCGGGCGTTACCGCCAAGGATATTGTGCTGGCCATCATCGGCAAAATCGGCACGGCAGGCGGAACCGGCTATGCCATCGAATTTGCCGGTTCAACCATCCGCGGGCTTTCGATGGAGGGCCGGATGACGATCTGCAATATGGCGATTGAAGCCGGGGCAAGGGCGGGGATGGTTGCCGTTGACGATACGACGATCAATTATGTGAAAGACCGTCCTTTCTCACCCAAAGGCAAGGAATGGGAAAGGGCTGTTGCCAAATGGAGGGAACTGCATTCCGACCCTGGCGCGCAGTTTGATACCGTGGTGAAGATTGATGCAACACAGATCCAGCCCCAGGTGACATGGGGAACGTCTCCGGAAATGGTGGTTTCCATCATGGATCGGGTACCCGATCCGGCAAAAGAATCCGATGCGGTCAAGCGGGATGCCATTAAAAAGGCGCTGGTGTATATGGGGCTTGAGCCAAACCAGGCCATATCGGATATTGTGATAGACAAGGTTTTTATCGGATCCTGCACCAATTCACGAATTGAGGATCTGCGGGATGCCGCCCAGATTGTGCGCGGCAAGAAACGGGCGGCCAATGTCAAGCTGGCACTGGTGGTGCCGGGTTCCGGGCTGGTTAAAAAACAGGCGGAAGAAGAGGGCTTGGACAAAATTTTTATCGAGGCCGGGTTTGAATGGCGCGAGCCTGGATGTTCAATGTGCCTCGCCATGAACGATGACCGGCTTTCGCCGGGTGAGCGTTGCGCATCCACGTCAAACCGTAATTTCGAAGGGCGCCAGGGGCCGGGAGGTCGGACGCACCTGGTTTCTCCCGCAATGGCCGCCGCCGCCGGGATTGCGGGCCATTTTATCGATGTGCGCCATTTTTCTTGATGAGGGAGTGCAGAAAATGAGAAAGCTTTTTGTCCTTTTTGCTGTTGTCGCTGTTCTGACCGGTTGCAACACTGTTCAGGGTATGGGCAAGGACATCCAAAAGGGTGGCGAAGCCGTTGAAAAAGCGGCCAAATAAATAATCGTTCAATACAGGACAGCCAGGAGCATCTGGAATCATGGAAAAATTTACAACACACCAGGGGCTTGTCGTACCGCTTGACCGTGTCAATGTCGATACCGATGCCATTATTCCAAAGCAGTTCCTGAAATCGATTCAGCGAACGGGGTTTGGGCCGAATCTGTTTGACGAGTGGCGTTACCTGGATTATGGCGAACCGGGCATGGATAATGCCAAGCGCCCGCTGAACCCTGATTTTGTGCTGAACCAGCCGCGTTACCAGGGAGGAACCATTCTCCTTGCCCGCGAAAATTTCGGCTGTGGTTCATCGCGTGAACATGCCCCCTGGGCGTTGCAGCAGTATGGTTTCAGGGCGATTATCGCTTCCAGTTTTGCTGATATTTTCTTTAACAACTGTTTCAAGAACGGCCTGTTGCCGGTGACGCTGACCGAAGAGCAGGTTTCCGTGCTTTTCAAGGAAGTGGATACCGTGCCCGGTTACCGCCTGACAGTCGATCTGGAAAACCAGGTTGTGACAAATGAAAGCGGCAGTATCCGCTATCCGTTTGCCATCGACCCGTTCAGGAGATACTGTCTCATCAACGGGCTGGATGATATCGGCCTGACCTTGCGCCATGCTGATGAGATTCGTGATTTTGAAAAACGCCGGATACAGGATCAGCCCTGGTTGGCGAATACCATTTAAAAAAAGCAGGCGTTGCCTGTGAAATAAAAAAGCGAGGAAGATGTGAAAATTGCAATTTTGCCGGGTGACGGTATCGGCCCGGAAATTATGGAGCAGGCTGTTCGGGTTCTGAACGCACTGGATGAAAAATTCGAGATGGAAAGCGCGGAGGTCGGCGGTGCCGGTTATGCCGCCCACGGCCATCCGCTGCCGGAAGGTACCCTGAAGCTGGCAAAAGAGGCAGACGCGGTTCTGTTTGGCGCTGTCGGGGATTTCAAATACGACAATCTGGAACGCCATCTTCGCCCGGAGCAGGCGATTCTCGGGCTCCGGCGCGAACTGGCGCTGTTTGCCAATTTAAGGCCCGCTATCCTGTACCCACAACTGGCAGGGGCGTCCACGCTCAAATTCGATATTGTTTCCGGGCTGAATCTCATGATTGTCCGTGAACTGACCGGGGATATTTATTTCGGCAAGCCGCGCGGCATTCGCACGGCGCCGGATGGCGCCTTCAAGGGCGAGCGGGAAGGTTTTGACACCATGCGTTACGCGGAAACCGAAGTCAGGCGGATTGCCCATGTCGCTTTCCAGACTGCCATGAAAAGGGACAAGTGCCTGACCAGCGTGGACAAGGCCAATGTACTGGAGACATCCCAGTTCTGGCGTGAGATCGTCATTGACGTGCACAAGGACTACCCGGAAGTTTCGCTGGATCACATGTACGTGGACAACGCCGCCATGCAACTGGTGCGCGCGCCGAAAAAATTTGACGTGATCGTTACGGGCAACATGTTTGGCGACATCCTGTCGGACGCGGCTGCCATGCTGACCGGTTCCATCGGTATGCTGCCATCGGCATCGCTGGATGCCAATAACAAGGGGCTGTATGAGCCTTCTCATGGTTCCGCGCCGGATATTGCCGGAAAAGGCATTGCCAATCCGCTGGCGACCATCCTGTCCGCAGCGATGATGCTCCGGTATTCGCTGAACCGGGAAGAGCAGGCGAGCCGTGTTGAGGCGGCGGTGCAAACGGTTCTGGAGCAGGGGATTCGGACAGCGGATATCCATGAGCCGGGGCTGAAACTGGTCAGCACAAGTGAAATGGGCGATGCAGTGGTTGCTGCACTTTAATTTGTCTTTTTTAATCGGGAAATTGACATGAAACTGGTGGGTCTCGTTGGCTGGCGCGGAATGGTAGGTTCTGTTCTGATGCAGCGCATGCAGGAAGAAAATGATTTTGCTCATATTGAGCCGGTATTTTTCACGACATCCAATATCGGTGGAAAGGCACCTGCCTACGCTAAAAACGAGACACTCCTGAAAGATGCCTTCGATATCGAGGCACTGAAAAAATGCAAAATCATTATCACCTGCCAGGGCGGTGACTATACCGGCGAGGTTTACCCGAAACTGCGGGCAGCCGGGTGGGACGGCTACTGGATCGACGCGGCTTCACGCCTGCGCATGAATGACGATGCGATCATTGTCCTTGACCCGGTTAACGCCAATGTCATCAAGGACGGCATGGCTGCCGGGATCAAAAATTTCGTTGGCGGCAACTGCACGGTTTCGTGCATGCTGATGGGGTTGGGCGGGCTGTTTGAGCAAAACCTGGTTGAGTGGATGTCCACCATGACCTACCAGGCGGCTTCCGGTGGCGGCGCGCAGCACATGCGCGAACTGCTTTCCCAGTTCGGGCTGATTCATCGCGAAGTGGCGGTCAGCCTGAACGACCCGGCATCCGCCATTTTAGAGATCGACCGGATGGTTCTGCAAAAGCAGCAGGGCATGACGGAAGAGGAAACACGCCAGTTTGGCGGGGTGCCGCTGGCAGGCAACCTGATTCCCTGGATCGATACCGATCTGGGTAACGGCATGTCGCGCGAGGAATGGAAAGGCAAGGCCGAAACCAACAAGATCCTCGGGCGTACCGGCGCCGCGGACATCATCCCGGTGGATGGCCTTTGCATCCGTGTCGGCGCCATGCGCTGCCATTCACAGGCATTGACCATCAAGCTGAAAAAAAACGTGCCGCTGGACGAAATCAACGACATCATAGCCGGTTACAACGAGTGGGTGAAGGTCATCCCCAACAACCGTACCGTCTCCATGCGCGAACTCACCCCTGCCGCTGTCACCGGCCGGCTGGAAATCCCTGTCGGACGCCTGCGCAAGATGGAAATGGGCGAGGACTATCTCTCCGCCTTCACCGTCGGCGACCAGCTTTTATGGGGTGCTGCCGAGCCATTAAGGCGCATGCTGCGAATCATTCTGGGGTAGCATCGCTGCTGCGACTATTTCATAACTTTTTTGAGTCTTTCTGCCTTATGATAAGCGATCATAGCAGAGGCATACGTTGCCAACGAACCGAATAGCATTTTTTATAAAGTGGTTTATCAATCGATTTTAAGCCGATTGATGAGCTGAGTGCTACACACTAAAATTCTGATGCTGATGTTAAATAGATCCCATATAAACACATTGATGCAGTTTATTTTTTTTGCAATTTCAGCAGGATTTCTTTATTTTTCAATCCAAGCAAATACTGATTTAACTGCTGGGCGTTTTGCCTTATTTATGGATGAACAAATTACTTTTGATGGTGTCAAAGCAATTCTTCATTCAGAAAATATTAAAGATTTTTTTTACATGGTACTGCACGGGGATGATAGCCGTTACGGAAGATCTTTATGGAATTCCATAGCTATATTTTCGTTTTTACCAGAAATTATTTGGAATAACCCTGCTCAAATTATAGCTGGCAGAATGTTACAAGTTTTTTTATTAATATTATCTTGCTATGTATTTTCATTCGGAATTTTGACAAAATGGAATTTACGAATCATATTTTCTCTCGCTTTTTTTTCATTACCTTATGCAAGTTACTATGCAACAATGCCAAAGCCAGAACCATTGCAAATATTGTTTCTTTCTTTATTTTGTTTGTACTATATAAAAAATAATTTTGCCTTTGGAGTTTACTGGATATTTGCCGGTCTTGCTTTTGGAACAAAAATATCAGCTCTACCGGTTATTTTTGTACTCTTTATTGCGGCTATTCTATACAACTACTTCACAAATAATAAGAAACAAATCCATAACGTCGCCCTCTCTTTGGCACTTTTTCTTATTGGAGCTTCAATCGCAGCACCGATTTTAATATTTTTATCATGGCCATTTATAGGGTTTTTTTTGTTATATCATTTCAGGCGTCACTTATATCCATCCATAAAACAATATATTTTAAAAAATTTAATTTTAAATTTATTTTTTTTATTTTCTTTTATTTTAACTCTTAAAATTAGAACAACTAGAGGGCTAATTTTATTTTGGCTAAGACAAACCTTCTTGGGAACTGTTCATGGATCTGATTCCATCAATGTTAATGTATTTACTTGGATTGATTATTTTTTTGAAAAATGGATTATTTCACCAAAAGCCATATTTTTAATACTTGCTGTAGCATCAATGATTTATATTATTTTTTGCTTTAAATTCAATTTAAATAAAAAAAAAGAAGATGCGCGATTAATTGGCGCATTTTTCATTGCTTTTTCAGGGCTTGTTCTTAATTTTTCAATATTTGTATTTTCAAAAAGATTGTGGGGGATGTACCTTTTTCCTGGTTCTGTGCTAACTATATTAGGTTTGGTATTGATAATAGATTCAAGCGATAAAGAAAATAAGATCGGAATTATAAATTTTCTAAAAAATATTATTTTGCTTTCTTTAAGCGTGATATCTATCCTATATTGGGTTCCGAAAACTATAAATGAATTTAGAATTCTTTCAAATAGAACAAAAACAAATGAATATGTAATAGAAAATGGTTCTTATTTAAAGGTATTAGATTTTTTAGACTATTATCACTCAACTATAAACCGCAGAGTGAAAGTTATAATGACTCCATCACTTTTTATACCAGATAGTACAGATAAATATGAAATACATCGATTTTGGGGGCCATATACAAATTGGGAGCTATCTCCAGACGTAATAATATTTGGCGAAAGCAATACACCAAGAGGGGAATCAGTACCGAACACTTCCCCATCATACTCCGCTTTTTTGATTGAGCGCGAAGGCTATAATAAACATGTTGTCGAAAAAGGTCAAAAATGCCAATCAACACCTTGCTTTGAGCGACAGCAATACTTACCAAATAAAGCTGAAATTTTAGTGCTACGACCATTTGGCAGCCGGCCCTAAATCCTGCTACAGCCTAGATGAATAAGTACCTAGAGAAAAACACGATAAAGGAAGTATTTAATGTTAACTGAAGTTAAATCTTTTACAATTATTGTTCCCATGTCCGGTTTTGGCGAACGTTTTCGTCGTGCTGGATATACACTTCCCAAGCCCTTGATTGAAGTGGAAGGCAAACCAATGGTTGCTCATGTAATTGATCTTTTTCCAGGAGAAACCGACTTTTTTTTTATTTGCAACCAAGAACATCTTGATAATCCTGATTATGCCATGATGGAGTTGCTGCAAAAATATTGCCCGACAGGACATATTGTCGGTATCCCGCCGCATAAGCTGGGACCTATTCATGCTGTACAGCAAATTGAACAACTGATCAACATGAAAAATCCTGTCATAGTGAATTATTGCGATTTTACTTGC
>JAVBTJ010000066.1:0-3498 GCA_031556215.1 Oxalobacter sp. | reverse complement strand
CGAGGGCAATGATAATCCAGGTAAATTTGAAAAAGATGCTCCAGCGGCGCTTGGCGCGCTGTTCCCTGAGGCTGGAAGTGAGCATTTTTTCGATGATTTCCCTTTCCCAGGCAATGCCCTTGCCGGAAACGGATTCGGATTGATCTGCTTCTTTGGTCGGTGTGGTGTTGTCGTTTGTGTTTTCCATAAGATTTCCGCGATGGCGCGATCAGGCGTTTTTCTTGAGCCAGTCGTGCAGGCTGGCTACGGATTTTGCAGTATACAGCGGGTTCAGTCGTTTGAGTTCTTCAACAGGATGCGCGCCGTACTGGACGGCAACGCCTGCCGCCCCCGCATTGGCGGCCATCAGCAGGTCATGCGTGGTGTCGCCGATCATGAGGGTGCGCTGCATGTCTTCGCCCAGTTCTTCCGTGATTTCCTGGAGCATGGCGGGATGCGGCTTGGAGTGGGTCTGGTCGGCGGTGCGGGTGGCCTGGAAAAAACGGCCTGTGCCGGTTTCTTTCAGGACACGGTCAAGCCCCTGACGGCTTTTCCCGGTTGCCACGGCAAGCTGGTACTGGCTGGCGGCAAGGTCTTCGAGCATTTCTACCACGCCGTCAAAAAGCGGGATTTCCTGGCTGAAACGGAGATAAAAATTCCGGTACTGCTCGGCCATAAGGGGGTAGATGGCCGGATCGGCGTCTGGCATGACGGCCTCCATCGCCTCAAAAAGGCCGAGGCCGATGACATGCGAGGCGGTTTGCCTGTCCGGTACGGGCAGCTTCAGCGCATCGGCGGCTGCCTGGATGCTTTTGACAATGGTGGCAGTGCTGTCCATGAGCGTGCCGTCCCAGTCAAAAACGATAAGGTCGAAATTGTCTTTTGCCATATAGGTATGAGGGGTTGCCCTGTTTGGGGATCAAGGCATTATTGTAGCTTTTTTCGCCCGGCTTATCTTTTCCAGGTAACGCGCGCACTCGGGAGGAAGCGGTGCGGTCACGGTCATTTCCTCGCCGGAATGGGGGTGAATGAAGGAAAGCCGGTAGGCATGAAGAAACATGCGTTTCAACGCGCCCTTTTCCTCCCCCGCCTTTTGCAACTGGCGGTTAAGCTCAAAATCACCGTATTTGTCGTCACCGGCAATCACATGGCCGCTGGCAGCCAGATGAACCCGTATCTGGTGGGTTCGCCCGGTTTTCAGTTCAGCTTCGAGCAGGGTGAAGTCATCGTATTTTTCCATCACGTTGAAGATGGTATGGGATTCGATCCCGCCGTCCTGAACACGCACGCGCCGCTCGCCGTCTGGGGTGAGATACTTGAAAAGCGGCAGCCTGACATGCTGGCGCGAGTTGGCCCAGTTTCCCTGTACCAGTGCCTGGTAACGCTTGTCGATAGAGCCTTCCCGCATCTGTTCGTGCATGCGCCTCAAGGCCGGGCGCTTTTTAGCCAGGATCAGGATGCCGGAAGTTTCACGATCCAGCCGGTGAACCAGTTCGAGAAACTTCAGTTCAGGTCGGGATACCCTGAGCTGCTCGATGACCCCGAAATCCACGCCTGAGCCGCCATGAACGGCAATACCGGCAGGCTTGTTGATAATCAGAAGATGCTCGTCTTCAAAAAGGGGTTCAAAACGCGCATGCGGGATGTGTTTTTCCGGCTGCGTTGCAATCCTGACGGGCGGAATGCGGATAACATCACCGGCTTCGATCCGGTATGTCTGGTCTACCCGGCCCTTGTTTACCCTCACCTCGCCGGAACGCAGGATACGGTAGACATGGCTTTTGGGCACGCCTTTGCAATACCGGAAAAGATAATTGTCGATACGCTGTCCGGCCTCGTTTTCGCTTGCGGTAACGAGCTGTACCTGCGCAGGATTGGCTTTTACAGGCATTTCCTGCGGTTTTTTGGCATTTTCGCGTGCCCGCCCCCTGTTAGTTTGGTTCATTTAGAGATATAATCCTTAAAGCGGTTTGTGCTTTTTTTTGCACAGCTGTTTTTTTGTGTATGCATTGAATTTTAGCATTCTACACAGAGGGCATATCCATTGGCCTCGCCAAAAGGCAAATTGAATGGGTAAAGGAAGCACTGATTAACAGGCTTTGCGAGATGAAGTGCAAGGCGCACGGAACGCCGTAACCGAAGGCATATCTCAGGATAGACGAGGTTACGAGCACCGCGCAACGCCGCAATTTGCTCACCAAGCACTTTAATCAGCGCTTCCCAAGCTGTGTATGCACTTTTTTTAGCCGATCAGGGTCGCGCCCTGACGCTGCAACCGGGTCAGGCAGAAAAAAGCGGAATTTTGCGCAGAAAAGTTGAAGAATTGAAGCGGCAAGCATGGAAACAAAGAACGATATAAATTGCTTGTCTGCTGTGTGTTTGATAAAAAAGCTGTTTTTTTAATTGTGGCAGCCTGTTTTTGACAAGGCTGTTTTTCAAGAACGCAAGAAAATGTATATTGCTGGCATCATTGCCGATATTACAATTTATCAGACCCTTCCTTTTCCGGCGGGGAAACAGGCATTTGCGCCTTTTCACCATCCCCCCGGATATTTTTCCTTTTCCTCCATCCTTCCTTGTGTACACCCGAATGAATGGCCGCACCCGTAATGTGTGAAGCGGCGTAAAACTGCCCCGTGGGGCAACGGAGTGTATTTATTATGAAACGTATGTTGTTTAACGCAACACAGCAGGAAGAACTGCGTGTAGCGATTGTCGATGGACAAAAGCTCCTCGATATTGATATTGAAACAGCAGGAAAAGAACAGCACAAATCCAATATCTATAAAGCGGTTATCACCCGCATTGAACCCTCTCTTGAGGCGTGTTTCGTCAATTATGGCGAAGATCGTCACGGCTTTTTGCCTTTCAAGGAAGTGGTCAGGGGCCTTTTCAAGGAAGGTGTTGATGTCCGCAACGCCTCGATCAAGGATGCCCTGCTGGAAGGCCAGGAAATCATGGTTCAGGTGGAAAAGGAAGAACGCGGCAACAAGGGTGCTGCGCTGACGACCTTTATTTCACTGGCCGGACGCTACCTTGTCCTGATGCCGAACAACCCGCGCGGCGGTGGCGTCTCACGCCGGATTGAAGGAGAAGAACGCCAGGAACTGCGCGAAAATATCGACAGGCTTGACCTGCCCCAAGGCATGTCTGTCATTGCCCGCACCGCCGGTATCGGCAGGAGCGTGGAAGAACTGCAGTGGGATCTGAACTACTTGCTCCAGCTCTGGAATGCGATTGACGGCGCAGGCCATTCCGCCCCCGGCGCTTTCCTTATCTACCACGAATCTTCACTGGTTATCCGGGCCATCCGAGACTATTTCCAGCCGGATATCGGCGAGATCCTGATTGATACGGATGAGATTTATGAACAGGCTCGCCAGTTCATGAGCCATGTGATGCCGGACATGGTCAACCGCGTCAAGCGTTACAGTGATGATATCCCGCTCTTTTCCCGTTTCCAGATTGAGCACCAGATTGAAACGGCCTATTCCCGCGTGGTTCCCCTGCCATCTGGCG
>JAVBTJ010000073.1:0-24756 GCA_031556215.1 Oxalobacter sp. | reverse complement strand
CATGCACGACCCGTTCGAAGAATCCCTGCGCGACCTGTTGCGCATGCCGGCCCAGGCGCCGGAGGACGACGCGCGCCTGGGTCGCGTGCTGAAGACCGCCAACCGCCAGGTCGGCGCCGGCGACCTGTTCAGCCTCATGGGCCACTGGCTGCAGGCCCTGAGCCTGTTGCCGCCCCCGCTGCAGCACCCGCAGAAGCGGCACCGCCAGCAGAACCGCAGGGGCATGTCGTCAAATCACCGATGGTTGGCACCTTTTATTCCGCATCAGCCCCGGGCAACCCTTCCTTTGTTGAAGTGGGTTCGACGGTTCGCCAGGGCGACACGCTCTGTATTATTGAAGCCATGAAGCTTCTGAATGAAATCGAAGCCGATGTTTCCGGCGTGATCAAGCAAATACTGGTGGAAAACGGGCACCCTGTTGAATATGCGCAGCCGCTTTTCATCATAGGATAAATAAGGGGTTCGCCCTCACCTATCCTTTTTTATCTTTTTGATTTTCAGGACTGCCTGACCTTATGTTTGAAAAAATTCTGATTGCCAATCGCGGTGAAATTGCCTTGCGCATCCAGCGCGCGTGCCGCGAAATGGGCATTAAAACGGTAGTGGTTCACTCCGAAGTCGACCGGGAAGCCAAATACGTCAAGCTGGCTGATGAATCTGTCTGCATTGGCCCGGCCCCTTCTCCGTCCAGTTACCTGAATATGCCTGCCATCATCAGCGCAGCTGAAGTCACTGATGCAGAAGCGATTCACCCGGGTTATGGTTTCCTGGCTGAAAACGCCGACTTTGCCGAGCGGGTTGAACAATCCGGTTTTGTTTTTATTGGCCCGACCCCTGAATCTATCCGGGTCATGGGAGACAAGGTTTCCGCCAAACAGGCCATGATCAAGGCGGGGGTTCCCTGTGTTCCGGGTTCGGACGGCGCGCTGACCGATGACTCCAAGGAAATCATCCATACGGCAAGGAAAATAGGCTACCCGGTCATTATCAAGGCCGCGGGCGGCGGCGGCGGACGCGGCATGCGCGTTGTACACACCGAAGCCGCACTTTTGAACGCGGTTGCCATGACCCGCTCTGAAGCCGGGACGGCTTTCGGCAACCCTGAAGTCTACATGGAAAAGTTCCTGGAAAATCCGCGCCATATTGAAATACAGGTGCTGGCCGACCAGTTCAGGAATGCGGTCTGGCTGGGTGAGCGCGACTGCTCCATGCAGCGTCGCCATCAGAAAGTGATTGAAGAAGCGCCTGCACCGGATATTTCCAGACGCCTTGTCGAAAAAATCGGGGATCGCTGTGTGGATGCCTGCCGCAAACTGGGTTTCAGGGGAGCCGGTACATTCGAAGTCCTCTATGAAAAGGGCGAATTCTATTTTATTGAAATGAATACCCGTGTCCAGGTGGAACATCCGGTCACGGAAATGATTACCGGCGTTGACATCATCCAGGAACAAATCCGCATTGCAGCGGGTGAAAAACTGCCATTCCGCCAGCGGGATATCCGCCTGACCGGCCATGCGATTGAATGCCGCATCAATGCGGAAGACCCGTATAAATTCATCCCATCCCCGGGCAAGGTCACGGCCTGGCATGTGCCGGGAGGGCCGGGCATCCGCGTTGATTCCCATGTCTATGCCGGTTATACCGTTCCGCCAAACTATGATTCCATGATCGGCAAGATCATTTCCTACGGCACAACCCGTGAGCAGGCCATCAGACGCATGCAGGTCGGCCTGTCGGAAATGGTCGTGGAAGGCATTCAGACCAATATTGACCTTCACCGTAATCTGATGGCTGATCCGTGTTTCATCCAGGGCGGCACCAATATTCATTACCTGGAACAAAAACTGGCGGACATGTTCCCGGACAAGCCAAAGGCATCGGGATGATTGCCCTCCTTATCAGGAGTTGTACGTGAGCTGGAATGAAGTTGTACTGGAAGTGAATTACGCGCAAACGGTTCCTTTTTCGGATGCGCTGCTGGAGGCTGGCGCAATGGCGGTCACAGTGGAAGATGCGGACGAGGGAACCGATGCGGAACGCCCCATTTTTGGCGAACCCGGCGCTGACAGTGATGAACATGTCTGGCAGCGCAGTCGTGTGATTGCCCTGATCGGCGCCGACATGGATGTTGAGCGCATGATTGCGCTTGCCGCCAAAGAAAGCGGAATGGATGCCTCGCCCCCTTTTCTGGTTCAGCATGTCCCGGCAAAAGACTGGGTGCGTGAAACACAGGCGCAATTCGATCCCATTCATATCGGCAAAAACATCTGGGTTGTCCCCAGTTGGCATGAGCCGCCAGGCAGCAATGGCATTGTGCTGCAACTGGATCCGGGCCTGGCTTTTGGCACCGGCAGCCATCCGACAACACGCCTGTGTCTTGAATGGCTTGAGGAAAATGTCGCCCAGGGAAATGCGGTGCTGGACTACGGCTGCGGTTCCGGCATTCTGGCTATTGCCGCATTCAAGCTGGGCGCAACTTCCCTTGATGGCGTGGATATTGACCCGCAGGCCATTGCCACTGCCAAGGAAAACGCTGCCGAAAACCAGTGCGATATCGCTTTTTACCTTCCGGACACCTATTCCGGACAGGCAGAAAATCGCCAGTACGACATCGTTGTCGCCAACATCCTGTCCGGCCCCCTGCAGCAACTGGCCCCAACCATTGCCTCCCGCCTGAAACCAGGGGGCAAACTGGTTCTGTCCGGCATTTTAGACTGGCAGGAAAATGATGTCATTTCAGCCTACGCCCCCTGGCTGGCATTATCGCCCTACCAGTACCTGGATGGCTGGGTTGCTCTTTCAGGTGTCCTGACGAAAAAGGCATAGCGGGCATGATACTCGTTACAAAATGCCCTCACTGCCAGACGGCTTTCAAGGTGACAGACGACCAGTTGAAGCTTTATGACGGGGCCGTTCGATGTGGTGTCTGCCAGCAGATTTTCAACGGGGAAGAAGAACTCCAGACAGAACCGCCCGTACTGAATGATAAACCGGCTGCGGCCCCCAAAAAGACAACGCCGCCACCCCCGTCGCCCCAGGCAACGGCGACAAAGAGCCCGCTTCCTCCCAAAATAGCGGCGCCGGAAAAAACGGCTTTCCCTCCCCCTCCTCCTTCCGGACGCGCGGCCAAAGAAGCCGACGACATGGTCATTTCACTTTCTGATGCCGATATTAACGCCTCATCAGAAAGCGCCGCCCTCTTTGATGCCTTGGAAGAAGAACTTTCCACTATTTCGCTGGAACTCGGGCAGGTGACGCAACAACTGTTCGGCAATGAACTGGAAGAAATACCGGAAGAGGATGAGGATGCCGTTTCGCCGGAACCGCCTGTGACGGAAAGGGGAACGACTGGCAACCGGACGACTTCCCCAAAGCCGCCCGCCACCACTGCGACGACCCGGTTTGCCAATCTTTCCCTGTACCCGGATCTCGGCGGCCCGGTCAAAAATACGGTGTATTCGACAGCCCCTTATCTGGATGATGTTGCCGGAGTCGCACCGTCCACCTCCATTGAAGCGGAAGTTGTCGAGCCGGATGATCCGGCCCTGCGCCGCCGGGGGAACCGACGTCCTTCATCGCCTTACCGTGAACCGGATCCCCTGATGGATCCGCCGGATCGTCCCTCCCCCGCTTTTTTTGAAATGCTGGATGACGATGACAGGAACCCCGATCCGGATGCCGGTGAACCCGACTTTGTCAGGAAAGGACGCCAGCAGAAACGGGGCGGATTTTTGTCAGGCGCTTTCCTGGGCCTGGCAACCCTCGCCCTGCTGGCGATATTTGCCATACAGTGCCTTTACATGTTTTCCGACCGCATCGTTGTCTGGTGGCCACCGGCAGAGCCTGCCGTAGCAAAGGCATGCGACATGTTTTCCTGCCCGAGACGCCTGGAAACCCGGATTTCCGCACTGTCGATCGAGTCCAACGAATTGCAGATCATTCCGCCCCTGACCGATAAATACGCGCTTTCCATGCTGCTACGAAACAGCAGTTCGGCTTACCAGTCCTGGCCGCATGTTGAACTGACGCTGACAGACCAGGATAAAAAACCGATTGTCCGGCGGGTTTTCACCCCGGCAAACTATCTTCCGGATGCCAACCGGATTATCAGGGGTATCCCGCCTTATTCCGAGGAATCTGTCAGGCTTTATCTTGAAATGAAAACCGAACACGATGCGGATTACCGCATTTCCCTTTTTTACCCCTAACTTTTACCTATCGCTATGTCTTCCCTCATCTGTGGCTCCCTCGCTTACGACACAATCATGGCTTTCCCTGATTGTTTTTCCGAATCCATACTGGCTGACCAGTTGAATAACATCAATGTCTGTTTCCTGGTTCCTTCCATGCGCCGTGAATTTGGCGGCTGCGCCGGTAATATTGCCTACAGCCTGAAAATGCTCGGCGGCAATCCGCTGATCATGGCGACCATCGGCTCAGACAACCAGCCCTATCTGGAAAGGCTGTCCAGCCTGGATATTTCATGGCGGCAGATCAAGATCATCAAAGAGGCTTTTACCGCGCAGGCTTTTATCACAACAGACCAGAAAAACAACCAGATAACCGCTTTCCATCCTGGCGCCATGTCTTTCTCGCACCAGAATAAAATCACTGACATCAAGGAAAACATCAATCTCGCCATTGTTGCGCCGGACGGGCGGGAAGGCATGCTGCAAAATGCGGAAGATTGCGCATCAAAAGGCATTCCCTTCATTTTTGATCCGGGCCAGGGACTCCCCATGTTTTCCAGAACCGAGCTGCGCCGCTTTATCGACCAGGCGACTTATGTGGCGGTCAACGATTACGAAGCGGCCATGCTCATGCTGGAAACCGGCTGGACGGAAAAAGAAATTGCCTCCCGGGTAAAGGCGCTGATTGTCACATTGGGAGAACGCGGAGCCGTCATTTATACGGATTCCGAAAAAATCAATATTCCCTGCGTTGGCACAAAGAAAACCGTCGACCCGACAGGATGTGGCGACGCCTTCAGGGCTGGCCTGATCTACGGCCTGACCAATGAAATGGATCTGGCCACCTGCGGCCGTCTCGGCAGCCTGATGGGTTCCATCAAGATCGCACACCAGGGCCCGCAGACACATGTCCTGACAGCAGCGGAAATTGCGGATCAGTTTGAAAAGGAATTCGGTTACCGGTATTAGAGCCGACCAACATAACAGGCTTATCCATAAAAAGCCGTTATGCCGCTATTTTCGGCATAACGGCTTTATGTTTAACCAGATTAAAAGGCTCCTTGGCGGAAAACCAATAGCAAACACACCCCCTGTTTGAAAACAGGGGGTGTGTCCAGATGAATCCCGGATGGAATTAAGCGGCTTCTTTTTGTGAGAGCGCTTTTAATGCTGCTGCAAGACGGCTCTTGTGACGGGCTGCCTTGTTTTTGTGAATTCGCTTTTTGTCCGCAATCCGGTCAATGATTGAAACGGTTTTTGAAAAAACCGCGGTTGCAGCTTCTTTGTCACCTGCTTCAATTGCCTTCTTGGCCGACTTGATTGCCGTACGCAGCGATGAACGCTGGCTGGCATTGTGCGAATTTCTTTTCACATCCTGACGAGCGCGTTTGCGTGCCTGCGCGGTATTTGCCATATCAAAAATTTCCTAAAAACCAGTTAAATGCGCTCGCCATCCTATCTGAACGCGGCGCAAAAAATTTTGCGTAGCTTTTAATTGTAATCGCGTTCAAACCTTCTGGCAATGCTTTTGGGTAATTTATTTCACTCGTGTTGCAAAAACGCGGATGGACGGAACTGGAAGGATATCAGGCAAAAAGAAACATCCTGTCTTTCAGGAACCGCGGATATAATTTCCTATTGGCAATTAAAACCAAAAAAGAAAATTATCGAAACGGAAATGTTATGAAGAGAATAAAAAAAATCCTTGGGGGCATTCTGGCCTTGTCCCTGGTTTTTGAACTGGTTCCCGTGCAGATGGCGGGTGCAACCGAGATGCCTGATGCGAAGCTGCAAAAGCTGGTTTCCAACTCCCTCTCCAACGCCCGCATCAGCCTGGGCTATCCTGTCAATCAGAATATCGCGCTCAATGAATTCTACAAGTGGTATGTCAATAGCGGCCTGGACACGGTCGCGATGAACAATGCCGGGAATCCCTTTTCCTCCCACCGCCCCCTGAATCTGAATACCCTTGAACTGGAGCGCGAAGTCATCGAATTTTTTGCCCCGCTTTATGGCTTTGATGTCAAGGAAGTCTGGGGCATCGTCACCATGAGCGGCACCGATGGCAATAACCACGGCATCTATTTCGGCTACAAGCTGCTGAAGAGGCAAACCGGCCTTGAACCCATTCTTTATGTCTCCCGCGAGTCGCATTACTCCAACAAACGCCTTGCCGATATGCAGAATATTGAAGTGCGCCTGATTGACTGCGACAAAATGGGCCGCATGTTGCCAGCGGCTTTCCGTCAGGCACTGGATCCTGCGCGCCCCGCGCTTGTTGTTTATTCTATGGGGACAACCTTCAAAGGTGCCATGGATGACCAAAATGCCATCAATGCCATCCTTGATGAACACCCCGTGGCTGTCTACCGCCACGTGGATGCCGCCCTGTTCGGCGGCTATTTACCCTTTACGGCACATAAGGATCTGGTTAGCAAAACCAAGCTTCGCTTTGATTCCATCGCTATCAGCGGGCACAAGTTTTTCGGCATGAACGAGCCATCCGGCCTCTTCCTGACAACCAAAGAGACTCTGGCCAGGCAGACCCCCTTCAACATCGCCTATCTTAATGGCAACATGCCGATGATCAATTGTTCGCGTTCAGCGCTGAACCCGCTGAAGTTTTACTGGATCATCAACACGGTGGGCGTCAGCGGTTTCACTGCCCAGGCCGAAACGATTCTGAGTGCCTCCGACAAGTTCAAGGAACGCCTTGACAAAATTGGCTGGCCAGCCTGGAAGGGCGATTACTCAAACACGGTATTCTTTAAGCGGCCCAGCCAGCGCATCATGGAGAAGTACAACCTTGCCGCCGAGCATGATGCGCGTTTTGGCGGAGACCTTGCGCATGTTGTGGTCATGCAGCATGTCGATGCAAAAGTCATGGATACCTTCATCAAGGACATACTCGCTGACAAGGAGAAGTAAAACCAAACCGGAAGTGCATGAATTTCCGCACAGGACGTCATTAACCTGACGTCCTGTGCCTTCAGCGAAGAAAATCCGTTTTTGCCCCACCTTTATGCCGGGAACGTCCCCATCGAAAGATAGCGTTCCCCCCTGTCGCACACGAGAAACACGATTGTGGCATTCTCCGTTTCCCCGGACAACCGCATGGCAACCTCGCAGGCCGCCGCCGCAGACAGTCCACAGAAAATACCTTCTTCCCCGGCCAGGCGCCTGGCCATGTGCTCGGCATAGGCCAGGCTGATGACTTCTATCCGGTCGATCCGGCTCGCGTCGTAAATGCGCGGAACCGCTGCCTGCTGCCATTTCTGCAACCCCGGAATACGGGCAGCCCCTTCTGGCTCTACGCCAATGATCTGCACACACTCGTTTTTTTCCTTGAGATACCGGGAAATCCCCATAATCGTGCCGGTGGTTCCCATGCCGCAAAGCACGTGGGTCACCCTGCCGCTGGTTGCCTCCCATATTTCGGGGCCGGTTGTTTCGTAATGTGCCCGGGGATTATCCGGATTGGAAAACTGGTCGAGCGTCACGCCACGCCCTTCTGAAACCAGCTTGTAAACCAGGTTTCTGGCAAAGGCCATGCCGGGCTGCCTGGGCGTCAACACGATTTGGGCGCCATAGGTCGTCATGCATTGCTGCTTTTCCAGGCTGGTATTTTCCGGCATCACCAACATGCAGCGATAGCCTTTTTTTGCGGCAAGCATCGCCAGCGCAATGCCCGTATTGCCGCTTGTCGCTTCAATCAGGGTATCGCCCGGATGGATGTCTCCCCGCTTTTCGGCGTAATGCAGCATGGACTGTATGGCGCGATCCTTGATGGAGCCGGAAGGATTGTTGCCTTCCAGCTTGGCAAGGATGGTATTTTTGCGCCGCTGGTTTTCCTCGCCGGGAAGGCGGACAAGCTGTACCAGGGGCGTTTTACCAATGACATTTTCAAGGGTCTGGTAAGAAGCGTTTTTTGTCATCAGGTCGTCCGTCGATCAAGGAGGGCTCTTGCTATTGTGCCAATATCCACGTACTCCAGTTCCGCGCCGACAGGCACGCCCCTGGCAAGACGGCTGACGCTGATGCCGCGCGCCTTGAGCATTTCGCTGATGTAATGTGCAGTGGCTTCCCCTTCGTTATTGAAGCTGGTCGCCAGCACCACCTCTGTGACAACACCGTCTGTCGCTCTCGCCATCAGCTTGCCCAGGCTGATTTCTTTCGGGCCAATGCCATCAAGCGGCGAGAGGCTTCCCATCAGGACAAAATACAGCCCTTTATACGCCAGCGTCTGCTCAACCATCAGCATATCCGCAGGCGTTTCTGTTACGCACAAAAGCCCCTGTTCCCTGTCCGGGTTCAGGCACATGGCACAAACCGGTGCCTCGGTAAAGGTGTTGCAGCGTTCACAGTGCCGGATTTTTTCAATGGCGTCAGCCAGTGCCCGGCTTAATTGCCCCGCACCTTCCCGGTCATGCTGAAGCATGTGATACGCCATGCGCTGCGCAGATTTCGGCCCGACACCGGGAAGCCGCCGCAAAGCGTCTGTCAGCGCATGAAGGGACAAATTGGACTTCACTGTGGCAAAGACTAGACCGGCATTTTGAATCCAGGCGGCAACGGCAACCCGGCAGAAATACTGCTCATCTTTTCCTGCGCGGTGGCTTCGGCCTTCCGGACGGCATCATTTAATGCCGCTGTTATCAGGTCTTCCAGCATTTCCTTGTCATCGCCCATCAGCGATGGATCAATGGAAACGCGGGAAACATAAAATTTGCAACTCATCAGAACCGTTACCATACCGGCCCCGGCCTGTCCTTCCACAATTGTCTGCGCCAGTTCTTCCTGCATTTTCTGCATGTTCTGCTGCATTGCCTGCGCCTGCTTCATCAGGCCTGCCAACTGGTTTTTCATATCTCTTCCTGCCTTTAAATAGGTCTGATGGAATTCGGCACAATGCTGGCACCAAATTCACGTATCAGGGTTTGCACATAAGTATCATTCTGTATCGCGTCTTCCGCCTCACGCTGCCGATTGGCTTTTCTCTCAAGCGCGTTCTGGCTGGCCGTCAGGCCGACCTTGCCGATTTCCGTCGTGATTTTTACGGCACATTCGAACCGGTTTGTCAGCGCATCGACCAGCTTTTCCATATTGACGGGCGCAGAAAGCGTCGCCATCGGCACACGCAGGTGAAACTGCAGGCCCTTGTCCATCTGTTTCCAATGCACCAGTTCGGTCTGCTGCGCCAGCTGCTGCGCCATGCCGCGCAAGGGAAGTGCCTCCGCCAGCGCTGGCCAGTCCTCATCCCACCCGGCAAAACGAACCGGCAAGGCTTCTGTGTTGTCATCCGCCTCTTTTTTCGCCGGCTCCCCGCCCTCCGCTTCCGCCCCGTCTCCTCCAGGAAGAGGCGTTTCAGCCGCCAGAAAAGCCGGCGCCGTCTCTTCAAAATCCATCCAGGGCGGCACATCGTCCGTTTTGACGGGCAACGGTGGCGGCGGGACAGCGATGCGCCCGACAACTGGCGCGGATACCGGCACGGGCGCTTTGGCCTGGGGAACCGGCTTTGCGGCAGGCGGAATTTTCGGCTCCCCGGCAGGAAGCGGTTTTCCACCACCGGAAGGCGCCGACGATCCCTGTCCGGGCAAAAAAGCCAGCATCCGCAGCAGCGTCATGGTAAAACCGGCATACTCGTCAGGTGCCAGGCCCAGCTCATTTCGGCCGTGGACAACAATCTGGTAAAACAACTGCATGTCTTCAGCATCGAATAACCGGGCAAAACGAAGAATTTCCTCATATTCGGGCAAATCATCAGGCAGTGCCGATGGCGCAGCCTGAGCCAGCGAAATACGGTTAATCAACACTCCCAGGTCTTTCAGGGCGGAACTGTATGAAAGGCTGCGCAACGCCATTTCATCGGCTATCGCAATCAGCGCCTCGCCATTTCTCTGCGCCAGCCCATCCAGTATCCGCACCAGATAAGTCTGGTCGAGCGATCCCAGCATATCCTGGACAGCCGACAGGGAAACATTGCCTGCGGTATACGAAATGGCCTGGTCTGTCAGCGAAAGGGCGTCCCGCATGGAACCATTTGCGCCTTCTGCCAGCAAGCGAAGCGCCGGTTTTTCAAACACGATTTTTTCCTTTTCCAGCACTTGATCCAGGTATTCCACTATCTGCAAGGGCGGCATCTGCTTGAGGTTGAACTGCAGGCAGCGGGAAAGCACCGTAACCGGTATTTTCTGCGGGTCTGTTGTTGCAAGAATGAATTTGATGTATTCCGGCGGCTCTTCCAGCGTTTTGAGCATGGCGTTGAACGCCTGCGCCGTCAGCATATGCACTTCGTCAATCATATAGACCTTGAAGCGCGCACTGGTTGGCGCGTATACCGCCTGTTCCAGCAACTGGAGCATATCGGCAATCCCCCGGTTGGAGGCGGCATCCATTTCAATGTAATCGACAAACCGGTCTGCATCAATCGCCTGGCAGGCTTCGCATACGCCACATGGCTGCGATGTGATACCGGTTTCACAATTCAGGGATTTGGCCAGGAGACGGGAAAGTGTGGTTTTACCAACGCCACGCGTGCCGGTAAATAAATAGGCATGGTGGAGCCGCTGGCTTTCAAGCGCATGCGTCAATGCACGGACAACATGATCCTGACCAACCAGGCTTTCAAAGTTTCTCGGACGATATTTACGGGCAAGTACCAGATATGACATAGGGTCATTTTACCTTATTGCGGTTAAGGAACCTCTGATTAAAGCACTCTGGGAAAGGAAATGAAAAAGGCGAGCCTTGTCTGCGGCACTCGTAAAGGCTGGCTGTGGCTGCTTCGTTCCCGACCTGACCAGATTCACCATTTTACAATGCGCAGGGACCCGCCAAGGCGAATTGTACAACAAAGCGGCTTCTTCGGCAGCTTCTATCGCACACGATACCGCCGTTGCGTTTTCATCCCCCGGCCCTTTCATTTGCCGCGCCGCTTCCCGTTTCTGATTTTGGCTCCCATTTTGTTGTGAGATACATACAACATTTCCATAAAATCCTGATTTTTAACAAAACGTTACATCCCCGGCTCCCCAAACCGGATTCCTTGCATACGCTTGCCAGATGCGGGATAGCTCCCGATTCCCCTTCATTTTTATATCAAAAAGGAATGAAAACGATCTTCTTTATAATTGACCCCGTATAAAAGGGCTTCTACAATGCGGTCAACTTAACAAGGAATATCTTTTCACTACAAAAGATCGTCATGGATTATTTTCATCATGACAAGAAAGCTGCAACTCTGCCAGTAAAGGCCGTGTTCATAAAACAAGAATGGCTTCCGGCTGTTTCCATTTGATTTAACCTTACCAGAAGCCGCAACCGATTAGTCCATACCCGCGCGGTTTCCCGGCTATTCAAAAGATAACGGGAAAGACTGAACAATAAGGGGCAAAACCTCACAGTATGTACGTTGTTCAGCGCCAAGGAGATTTTTTACATGCCTTATAAAAACACAAAAAAATCCTTTTCTGATTATTTTTTTCATCGACAATGCTGGCTCATTATCCTTTCCGGTATTGCCACTTTCGCCGTCAGCACCCTCCTTTTTCTCCACGCCTATCAGGGAGGCCGTTATCTTGACCTGCTTCCTTTTTTCTCGGAAAGGAGCACGGCACAGATTATCCGCTTGACACAGGCAGGATACTGGGTCAGTCCTACGACTATCTCCATGCAGAAAAATGCGGAAGACGCTTTTATGGTCGATCCTCAGGAACGGCAATGGCTGGTTGAATGGATATCCAAGCGCTATCCCGTTGATTCCGAGGCAACAGAGCTTTTCGTTTCAGCCGCCTATCTTGCGGCGCACGAAATCGGCCTGGATCCTCATTTGATCCTGGCGGTCATGGCCATTGAATCCCGGTTTGACCCGGAAGCGGAAAGCCCTGTTGGCGCACAGGGACTCATGCAGGTGATGACCCGCGTCCATTCCAAGCGCTTTGAGCAGCATGGCGGCGTCGAGTCAGCGAAAGACCCTATTACCAATATCCGGGTCGGGTCGGCTATCCTGAAAGAATATGTCTCTCGCGGCGGTTCTGTTGAGCGCGGTTTAAAGAGCTATGTGGGCGCTGCCGCCTACTCCCATGATTTTGGATACGGCGCCAAAGTGCTTGCCGAATACCACCGCCTGAAACAGGTCTCCCTCGGTAAAAAAGTACCGACGATATTCGCGTCAAAATCAACTACCCGGAAACTGGTACGCTCTGAGGCGGACAACAGCTCCCGCATCAAGGTGACCCTGCCCGCCAGAGCAGACGAAACCGCCACCAGCGCATAACCCGGCTTTTTCCAGATGGGTCATATTGAAGCCGGATCGACTTCAATATGCCATCTGGCCCTGGTTTTCACCGACCGCAAATACGCCATCCACTCCCGGAGGAAATGCTGCATATCAGCACGTGAGATGGATTCAACCAGTAATTGCGCCCGCTCGATATCGCCAATCCGTACCATCGCCATCGGCACCGGCGCATTCACCACGATCCCCGGATAATCTGCCGCCCCTGCCGCTGCCTGGAGAAAATCCAGCGCGGTATCCAGCTGTTTTGCTTCCGCGCAGAGCAGTGCCTGGTAGATAAACGGCGGTAATCCCGCCTGCTGGCGCTCTTCAAGCAACTCCGATGCAAAATTGTCGTAATCATGTTTCAGCACCGCCTGATAGAGCGGATGATGCGGATATCGCGTCTGGATGACCACTTCGCTGTTTGCAGCGTCAGACATGGCTCGCCGCCCGGCACGCCCTCCCACCTGCATCAGTTGGGCAAACAATCGTTCACTGGCCCGGTAATCGTGTGAAAAAAGCGCCGTATCCGGATTGATGACCCCAACCAGCGTCAGGTTCTGGAAATCATGCCCTTTCGCGATCATCTGGGTACCCACAAGAATATCGGCATCACCACGATGAACGGTATCCAGCGCCTGTTGCATGCTGCCCTTTCTTCTTGTCGAATCGGCATCAATCCGGAGAACCCGGGCATCAGGAAAATGCTGCTGCAGGGTTTCCTCAACTCGCTGCGTCCCCCGTCCAAGCGGCTTTAAATCAACGTAGCCGCAATCCGGGCATGAGCGCGGCAGATACAGTTCCATGCTGCAATGATGACAGCGCAAACGGCGCTGCGGTTTGTGCAGTACCATATAGGCGGTACAACGCTTGCACGAACTGACCCAGCCGCATGCCTCGCACATCAGCACAGGCGCATACCCGCGGCGATTGAGAAAAAGAAGGGATTGCTCCTTTCTGGCCAGACGGGCACCCACCGCATCCAGCAAGACCGGGCTGAACCCTTCCTGCAATTTGTCCCGGCTGGTATCGACCAGCCTTACCCGGGGTAATCGGGCATCGGCAACGGCCCTGTCCGGTAGCGCCAGTTTGCGGTATCGCCCTGATTCGGCATGATGCCAGGTTTCAAGCGAAGGCGTTGCCGAACCGAGAACGACCGGAATGTCCAGTTGCCACGCCCGCCAGACAGCCAGGTCGCGGGCGGAATAACGCAACCCTTCCTGCTGCTTGTAGGACGCATCATGTTCCTCGTCCACCACGATCAGATCCAGCCGGGGAACAGAAGCCAGAATCGCCATGCGCGTCCCCAGCAGGATTCGCGCCTTGCCAGTGTGGGCAGCCAGCCAGTTTTGCAGCCGCTCCCCCTCGCTTAACTGGCTGTGCAGCACCGCAATGTCGATATCGGAAAAACGCGAGCGGATATTGCTTTCAAGCTGCGGCGTCAGATTGATTTCCGGCACCAGTATCATGACTGTCGCATCCGGATGCCGGGAAAGGATGGCTTCAAACACATGCAGATACACCTCGGTTTTCCCGCTGCCGGTAACGCCATGCAGCAATATGGGAGAAAAGGCTTTGGCGGACAGAATGTGCGATACGGCATCCTTCTGGAGGGCATTCAATTCCGGCCTGTCCTGATCCTTTTCTTTTACCCCCCCCTTTTTTTCACTGCGTTTTTCTGTCGCCATCAAGGCCCGGTTCAAGGAAACCGTCTTTTCCGCCCTCAGGTTTTTGGGCAAGCCGGGCAACGCCACTTCGCCAAGCGGCCGCTGATAATAGTTTGCAGCGAAACGGCACAAATCGACCCATTCGGATGAGAGGGGAGGCACTTCATCCCTGACGGCAATCACTTCCCGGAGCCTGTCATCGGGCACCTCGCTTTTGTCCGGGATAGCCACGATTATCCCCATGACATTGCGCCGCCCGAAGGGAACCAGAACCAGTTGCCCGACCTGAGGCAAACGGGCATCTGCCGAACCGGCAATCCAGCGGTAATCAAAATAAATGTCAAGGGGGCTATCTATCGCCACCCGGAGGATAAGCTGCTGCATGAACTTAATGTAAACCCTACAGATTTTTTATAAGACGGGATTTTGTAAGCCTTTTTTTCACTATCCACAAAGTCTGTGGAAAACTTTGTGGAAAATATCCTCTTGACACGTCATGGAACCAGCATTGATGCGGCTTTAAACAAAATGCCCGTCCAGAATGCAAAAAATATTCCCTTAAAAATCAATGCGCTGCAAAAAATGTAAACTTGCGTAAAAATTTTTTCAGATTTTTTTTCGGATTTTTTTTTGTGCACAACTCAACCCGCATGGAATCTGGCTTTCTCATTTTTAGTGTTTGATTCCTGCAACAATGTGTCAAAAAAATGGAAAAATGTGGTAGCCCTTTTTTATGGGACCTCTGCTTACGGGTTTTGCGAAATGAAGTGCAAGGCACACTTAAGCGCAGTAACCGAGACATATCTCATGATAGACGAGATGGCGGGCACCGGAGAACGCAGCAATTCGTTCGCAAAACCCGTTAAGCAGAGGTTCCCTGATTTCAGATTCCCATTTTTCCAAGAATATCCGCAAGCTGCCGGATTAACAGCGCCACATTAGGATGTTCGTTGGCAAATCGGACAGCAAGGCTGCGGGCCGCCTCTTCCAGACCAGCATAGGCAAATGTGTTTTGCCCTTCTTTTTCCAGGAGCCGCTGTATATCCTGATCAAGTGTAACCAGTTTATTTTTCAGTTCCGGATCCAGATTCTGCGTCCGGGACAGGCTCGCGTGAATCTGGGTAAGCATGTTTTTCATGTCTTTCATGGGTGGCTCCTGTTGTTATTTTCCCTGTCAGGATAATGCAATCGCTTTCACCCATTGTAAAACAATTGTCCTGAAAGCCGGTTCCTGCCGGATAAAACCGCTTGACTCCCCTAACGGAATTAACGGATTATTATGGCAAGCTGATTATTATCTCTAATGAGAAGGGACGCCGTATGTATAAAACAATTCTGGTTCCGACAGATGGCACAGCCCTGTCTGAAAAAGCTATTTCGGCAGCCATCGAGTATGCTGGCATTCACAAGGGATGCAAGGTCATTGGCATGACGGTGGCCGAATCGCTTCCTTTGGCGCAACTGGAATCCCTGACCCAATCCCAGGAATCCGATTATCTGAGCCGTGAGCACCGGATCGCCAAAGAACGTGTCAACCGCATTGCCGAACTGGCCCAGGCTGCCAATATCCCTTTTGATACGCTGATCCTTCAATCCAGCAAACCGCATGAGGAAATCGTGCGCGTAGCGGCAGAATATGATTGCGACTGTATCTTTATGGCGTCAAACGGGCGCAAGGGCTTAAACAAGCTTTTTATCGGCAGTGAAACGCAAAAAGTGCTGGCAACGGCTTCCATTCCGGTACTGGTTTATCGTTAATCCGACAGGATAAAAAAATCCCCGTTCTCCTGAGGGCGGGGGTTTTTCTCTGGGCACAGGTTCAGCCCACCATCAATTTTTTGGTTGCAGCATCCATATCCTGACAGGCTGTTTCATCCGGCCTGCCTGTTCGCCAGCTTGGCTGCCAAATCCCCAGAAATAGTCCAGGCGAAGAATGCCCTTGATGGCGCCGCCCGTATCCTGTGCCATGACCACCCGTTGAAGCGGGACATCGCTGTTTGGCTCGGTCGTGTCAATAAACAGCGGCTCCCCAAGAGGGATATGGCGCGGATCAACCGCAACAGACCGGCCTCCTGTCAGCGGGACGCCCAACGCGCCTTTCGGTCCGATACGGGGATCGTCCAGCTTTTCTTCCCGGAAAAAAACATAGCTGGGATTGGCGTCCAGCACTTCATTGAACCGCGCCGGATTGTCATTCAGCCATTTCTTGATGCGCTGGGCGGAAGCCTCTTCCAGTTTCATTTCTCCTTTATCGACCAGGTACCGGCCAATGGAGCGATAGGGATGCCCATTCTGGTCTGCATAGGCAACCCGGATGGTTTCACCGGTTTCGGCAATATGGACGCGTCCGGAACCCTGTACCTGCAGGAAAAAGGCATCTACCGCATCATTGACCCAGGCAATCTCCTGCCCGGCAAGATGCCGGCTCTGACGAATTTCCCCACGCGTCGGATAAGAAACCAGTCGACGCCCGTCTATCCGCCCCCTAAGGCGCATTCCCTTGAGCTGGGGATAGCTGTCTGCCAGTTCAACCACAACCAGATCCGGCGGAACGCCATAAAGCGGTATCCGGTATTGCGCGGTCTTTTTTCTCGCCCCCTGCAAAAGCGGCTCGTAATAACCGGTTGCCATGCCGGTCTCGTTGCCGTCGGTTAAAACCATCTGCCAGGGAAGGAGGGTATTTTCAAAAAAAGCCCGGACAGCGCTTTCATCCTGTGCCGATACTTTTTCCGCGGCAAGGCAGGTCTCACGCCATTTTTCCCGTTTTTTCAGGATCCGGCACGAATTCATGAAGGCCGGCCATGCCTCCGCCAGCCGATCCCTGTCCCAGCCCGGTATATCGGCAAAAGCGGCCTGGCGCAATTCCCGGGTTGGCTGCGCCGATGCCTCAGGGGACATTTTGCCCGGTTCTTCTGTCGGCGGCGCAACACAGGCGGAAAGCGAGATGGCAAGAAGCCCGGAAAATAAAAAGGAATAGTAGCGCATAGGTCTGGCGGGAAATCAGTTCAATAAAGGTTCTATTGTGCGACTGCCAAACTGAAATGCCAACCTTCTGCCACAATATTCCGGAAAATAGCGGCAGCCCGGATGTCTGGGCGGGTTTCGCAGTAAAATAAGGCATTATCAGGAAAACAAGGCTTCAATCCCATGAAAACCTATCGCATTGCCCCCAGTATCCTGTCCGCCGATTTTGCCCGGCTGGGCGAAGAAGTCCTGCGTGTCGTTGACGCCGGTGCGAACATGATTCACTTTGACGTCATGGATAACCATTATGTCCCTAACCTGACTGTCGGGCCGATGGTCTGCCAGGCTATTCGTCCTCTGGTTCAGATTCCCATTGATGTCCACCTGATGGTGAAGCCGGTTGACCGGATCATTCCCGATTTTGCCAAAGCGGGCGCCAATATCATTTCCTTTCACCCGGAAGCCTCCGAACATATTGACCGCACCCTGCAACTGATTCATGACAATGGCTGCAAGGCCGGGCTGGTTTTCAACCCGGCCACGCCACTGGATTACCTGCTGCATGTGATGGACAAAATCGACCTGATCCTGATCATGTCGGTCAATCCGGGATTTGGCGGACAATCCTTCATCCCGCATGCACTGAAAAAAATCGAGGACGCCAGAAAAATCATTGATGAGTCCGGCAGGGATATCATGCTCGAAGTCGATGGCGGTGTTCATATTGACAATATCGCCGAAATCGCCAGGGCCGGCGCCGATACCTTTGTCTCCGGCTCCGCCATTTTCGGCCATCCCGATTACGCAGCCATCATTTCAGCCATGCGCAAGCAGCTTGCCTCTGTCTAGTTTTTTACCTGTTTCATCATGCCCATTTCTGTTTTACCCGCTAAATTAAACGATATCCGTGCCGTCATTTTTGACCTGGACGGCACGATGGTTGATTCCGTACCCGATATTCACCTTGCCTTGAACCGCATGAAGGCGGATTTTTCCCTCCCGGAAATCGCGGTCGAACAGGTGCGCCGCTTTGTCGGCAGAGGGTCTGAAAACCTGGTTCGCAGCACGCTTTCCGTCAACCTGGACGCCAGCCGTGTCCAGGAAATGCTTCCGGCTGCCATGACGGCGTTTTACCGGCACTACCGGGTCACAAACGGCTGCCACGGCACCGTTTATCCCGGCGTAACAGAAGGACTGGAACGCATGCGTGAAAACGGGCTGCGGCTGGCCTGCGTCACCAACAAACCGGCCATTTTCACGGAACCGCTTCTGGCAAAAAAAGACCTGTATGCTTTTTTTGACCTCATTTACAGTGCGGATTCCCTACCCCGGAAAAAACCGGACCCACTCCCGATGCTGATGGCCTGTTCCAGATTCGGCGTCAGCCCTTCCCAGGCGCTGGTGATCGGCGACTCGATCAATGACGGCCAGGCTGCCCGCGCCGCGGGGTGCTCGCTTTTTATTGTGCCTTATGGTTATAATCATGGCCAGCCCGTTGAGGAAATTGATTCGGATGGCATTATTCCCGACTTCCTGACTGCGGCCAGCCTGATCATGTAAATATCGGAACTCTCGACACCATGTTTTTCTGCAAAAAACGGCTTTCTACTCCATCTGACCTGATTTCAGGCGGATTGTGGCGATGCTGGCGAATCTGGCATTAATAACCAGTTTTCCGCTGCCTGCTTTTGCATGCAGCCGTTTTTTAAACCTGTCACGCCAGGCGTGATCCGGAGAAAATCATGACAGAACTTGAATTCAAGGCGCTTGCCACACAAGGCTATAATCGCATTCCCCTTATTATCGAGGCCATTGCCGACCTCGAAACCCCGCTTTCCCTTTACCTCAAGCTGACCCGGCACAATGCCCGCTATTCCTTTTTGCTGGAATCCGTTGTCGGCGGCGAAAGGTTCGGCCGTTATTCCTTCATCGGGCTGCCGGCAAAAACGCTCCTGCGTTCTTTCGGGATGAAAACGGAAATCGTGCAAAACGACCAGGTCATTGAAACCAGCGAAGGCAACCCGCTGGACTTTATCGCCAACTACCAGTCGCGTTTCAAGGTGGCGATCCGTCCGGGGTTGCCCCGATTCTGCGGCGGTCTTGCCGGTTACTTCAGCTATGACACTGTCCGCTATATCGAACCCCGGCTGCAGGATTCTGCGCCACCGGACGATGTGGGGCTGCCGGATATCCAGCTTTTGCTGACGGAAGAACTGGCGGTGATTGACAATCTTTCAGGCAAACTCTACCTGATTGTCTATGCCGACCCTGGGCGCCCTGAAGCCTACGCCACGGCACGGCAACGGCTGCGAGAACTGCGCGCCATGCTGGATGCCCCGGTTGTCGCCCCGGATACCAGCCCCAGCCAGCGAACCGAAGTGATCCGGGAATTTGCCCAGCCCGATTTTTTTGCCATGATTGAAAAAGCGCGGGAATATATCCACGATGGCGAATGCATGCAGGTTGTACTGGGCCAGCGCCTGAAAAAACGCTATGCGGATTCCCCGCTTTCCCTGTACCGCTCCCTGCGCTCGTTAAATCCTTCTCCCTACCTTTACTATTACAATCTTGGCGACACCCATATTGTCGGTTCTTCCCCGGAAATCCTCGTCCGGCAGGAAAAAACGGGGGATGAAACCCGGGTTATCGTGCGCCCGCTGGCCGGTACGCGTCCACGGGGGATGACACCGCAACGGGATGAGGAACTGGCGGCGGATCTCCTGTCTGATGAAAAAGAAATTGCCGAGCATGTCATGCTGATCGACCTGGCCCGAAATGATATTGGCCGCATTGCCCAAACGGGCAGCGTGCGTGTCACGGACAAAATGGCGATTGAAAAATATTCCCATGTGCAGCACATCGTTTCCCACGTGGAAGGCATTCTCAAGCCAGGGCTTTCCAGCCTGGATGTCCTGAAAGCCACTTTCCCGGCCGGAACGCTTTCCGGCGCTCCCAAAGTACGCGCAATGGAAATCATTGATGAACTGGAACCGGTCAAACGGGGCATTTACGGCGGTGCCTGCGGCTACCTTTCCTTCGGCGGAGAAATGGATCTTGCCATTGCCATCCGCACTGGCATCATCCACAAGGAAATGCTTTATGTCCAGGCCGGTGCCGGGGTGGTTGCCGATTCCAGGCCCCAGGCCGAATGGCAGGAAACGGAAAACAAGGCGCGGGCGGTTATCCGCGCGGCTGAACAGGTTCAGGATGGGCTGGATCATTCCCTGCACTGATGGCGCCTTGTCCTGAAATGCCAGACACCGAAAAAAAACGCGCCCTCGGGAAAAATAGGGCAGACCGCACCAGAACCGGCCTGCCGGTGGATTCCCTCGGCTTTGCCCTCCTGGGAGCGGCCCATGCCGTTTCCCGGGTTGAAAGCGGAACGGCATTGCCTGCGGCCCTTTCGGCTGTCTTCAGTCAAATGGCGGCAACGCCACAGGCTGCCGGGGCCATTCAGGATATTGCCTACCGAACCATGCGATGCCTGGGCCTCTCGCGTGCTCTCTTGCGCCTGATGGTGCCCAAACAACCTGAATCTGCTGTTTTGCGCGCCCTTTTATATGCTTCCCTCGCCTTGCTGGCAAAACCGGATGACCAGGGCAAATTACCCTATGAACCGTTTACCACGGTCAACCAGGGCGTGACTGCCGCAACGTCCACACCTGCCATTTCCCGCAGCAAAGGACTGGTCAATGCGGTTTTACGCCGCTTCCTCCGGGAACAGGCCATGTTGCTGAACCAGGCAGAAAAGGAGATTGAAGCGGCATGGAATTATCCTGAATGGTGGATTCAGTCCATGCAGCGTTCCTGGCCGCAGGACTGGGAAACTATTCTGAAATCCGGCGATACCCCCCCGCCTTTGACACTGCGGGTCAACAAAAAACGGCTCCCGACAGAAGCATATCTGGCACAGCTTGAAAAAGCCGGTATCCCTGCTGTTCAGGTCGGGCCTTGTGCTGTCATGCTGAAAACACCGGTTCCGGTTTCCCGCATTCCGGGATTCACCGAAGGACGGGTCTCTGTGCAGGATGCCGCTGCCCAGCTTGCCGCACCGCTTCTTGATCTGCATGACGGCATGCGAGTGCTGGACGCCTGCGCGGCGCCCGGCGGAAAAACGGGGCACATACTGGAAACAGCGGATGTCCAGGTGCTGGCTCTGGACAGTGATGCGAAAAGACTGGAACGCATCCGGGAAAATATGACGCGCCTTCAGCTAACGGCTGAAATGAGGCAAGGAGATGCCGCAGGACGCGACTGGTGGGACGGGACGCCGTTTGACCGGATTTTAGCTGACGTACCCTGCACCGCATCGGGAATCGTGCGGCGACACCCGGATATCCGATGGCTTCGCAGGGAGACGGATACAGCCCAACTTACAACACTTTCTGCACAAATTCTTGATAATTTGTGGCAGATGTTGCGCCCAGATGGTAAATTGCTTTTTGTGACCTGTTCCATCTGGCCGGAAGAATCGGAAGCTCAGGCAACTGCATTTGCCCTGCGAAACCATGCAACAAGACTTTCAGCCCCCGGTCAGTTATTGCCGGCAGCAGATCATAAAAAAAATCATGATGGTCTTTTTTATGCGCTTTTCCAGAAAAATCCGTCATGATGGCCTGTTTTGTCTGTCATCAATTCCTGTGTATTGCGTAATGCGACGTTTCTTTCATCTGGCAAGCTGTCTCCTTCTGGCCTTTCTGGTGATACACCCGACAGCATCGCTGGCGGACAGCCCGATTGAGATTAATACCGCAGCCATAGACAAATCCGATGAGGGTTACCGGCTTGTGGCGAATTTTTCCCTGGATCTGCCCCGTGGCCTGGAAGAAATCCTGCTCCGGGGCATTCCGCTGTATTTCACGACTGAGATGGAAGTCTCCCGTCCCCGCTGGTACTGGTTTGATGAAAAACCCATTGAAAAAACCCGCACTATCCGCATTGCCTATAACGTCCTGACGCGCCAGTACAGTGCAACACTTGTCGGCAGCCTGCAGCAGAACGTCAATTCCCTTGAGGAAGCCCTGAATCTGGTCAAACACCCCCAGCCCTGGTTTTTTGCTGAAAAAGACCGCCTGAAAGAAGGCGAAACCTATTCTGCGGCAGTTCGTATCCAGCTCGATATGTCCTACCTCCCCAAACCGTTTCAGGTCAACATGCTAAGCAACAGCAACTGGCGGCTTTCCTCCGACTGGAAAAGCTTTGTTTTCAAGGCCTAAGAGACTCCCGCCGTGACACGCACATTCCGCTATCTCCTGATTATTGGCGGCGCCGTCATGGGTATCCTGCTTTTTCTGCTAGCCTCCGCAGCGGAAAACACCGGGTTCTTTGAACAGCATTACCCCTGGCTTTTGGGATTGAATATCCTGGTCGGCATTGCCCTGCTTGTCCTGATTGTCCTGATGCTGGTGCGCCTTTTCCGACGGTACAAACGGGGGCGCTTCGGCACCCGCCTGATGACGCGCCTGGTTATCCTGTTTGCGCTGATGGGTATCCTCCCGGGCGCGGTCATTTATGCGGTATCGGTTCAGTTTGTTTCCCGCTCGATTGAATCCTGGTTTGACGTGCGCGTTGAAGCTGCACTGGATTCCGGCGTCAAGCTGGGGCAGAACATTCTCGAATCCTTCCTCTCGGATCTGAATGCCCGTACCGAACAGTTATCTGTCGAGCTTTCGACCCTCCCCCTGTCCGAGCAGGTATTGACACTGTCCCGACTTCGTAATGACAAAAACCGGCTGGAAGCCTCCATCGTGACATCCAATGGCCATATTGTTGCCACCTCCAGCGCGAACTACCAGAGCCTGATTCCCGACCTGCCAACACCGGCCATGCTGCAACAGGCTGCGGCAACCTCGCGTTATTCCGCCATTGAAGGTGAATACAATGACCCCCAGACGACCAATATGGATGAGACGGCCCTGCAACTGCGGGTCATCGTTCCCATCCCCAAAGCGTTGGGCACCACCTACCAGAAAGACCCCTACTTCCTGCAATTGATACAACCCATGTCGACGTCGCTGGCAACCGATGCCGAAGCGTTGAGGGCGGCCTACAGCGAATACCAGGTGCGCTCGCTTTCGCGCTCCGGACTGCAGAAAATTTATGTCGTGACACTGACGCTGACGCTGTTGCTCGCCGTTTTTGCCGCCATCGCCATTGCCTTCCAGATTGCCTCCACACTGACGCGCCCGCTGCTGTTGCTGGCACAAGGCACCAAAGCGGTGGCAGAGGGCAATCTGTCGCCCCGGCGGGCTGTCGCCAGCACGGATGAACTGGGTACCCTGATACAGTCATTTAACGACATGACGCAGCAACTGGCAGAGGCACGGGAGCAGACGGAAAAAAGCCGGATTGATCTTGAAGCCGCCAAGGCTTATCTGGAATCGGTTCTGGCCAATATGTCTGCCGGTGTCATTGTTCTGGATCAGGATTTCCGGCTGGTCAGTTGCAATGAACCGGTTGCCCGCATTCTCCGGCAGGATCTGCAGTCCCACATCGGCGAATTGCTGTCCGATATGGATGAATTGAAAACCTTTTCCGCCGCCGTCACACAGGCTTTTTCCGAATTGAGCGCCAAAACAGCCGCCAGCGGCAAGGATATCGTCGGGCAGCACTGGCAAAGGCAGATTGAAATTCCCCAGCCGGTCGCCGAGGGCGAGGAAGCACATGACATCATGCTGCTTGCCCGTGGCTCCCGTCTGCCTGTTGAGGGCGAAAGCGGGCATATTATCGTTTTTGATGATATTACAGGCATCATTTCCGCACAGCGCTCGCTGGCATGGGGCGAGGTTGCCCGGCGGCTGGCACATGAAATCAAGAACCCGCTCACGCCCATCCAGCTTTCGGCAGAACGCCTGCAAATGAAACTGGAAAACAAGTTGAATGAAACCGAAGCGCTGTTTCTTGAGAAAAGTACGCAAACCATCGTAAACCAGGTCACGGCGATGAAACGGATGGTGGACGACTTTCGCAACTATGCAAGAACCCCCCCGGCATATCTTGCGCCGCTTGACCTGAATAAACTGGTTGAGGACATTGTTTACCTGTATGCGGGCGATGACGCCCGCGATATCGTCCATGCCGATCTCTGCCCTGACCTGCCCTGGCTCATGGGAGACGAAACCCAGTTGAGGCAAGTCATACACAACCTGCTCCAGAATGCGCTGGACGCCGTTGCCGAGGTAAACCATGAACAGAAAGATCCTGCCAGAGTGGATGTCACGACAGAAAAAGTCACGTATCATAATGCCGCAAATGAAATCTGCGTTGCAGTGAGGCTCTCTGTCAGGGATAATGGCTCGGGATTCCAGCAAAAAATGCTTTCGCGGGTTTTTGAGCCTTATGCAACAACAAAAGAACGCGGAACCGGTCTGGGCATGGCTGTCGTCAAGAAAATCATTGACGAACATCATGGCCGTATTGATGTCCAGAACCGGCAGGATGCAACCGGAGCGGTTGTATCGGTGTTATTGTTGCAGTTGGCGCCAGAAACCCAACCGGCATCATTTGAATAAGGGAACCTCTGAAAAACGCGCTTTGCGAGATGAAATGCAAGGCGTACTTAAGCGCAGTAACCGAGGCATATCTTGAGATAGACGAGGTTGCGAGTACCGAAGAACGCAGCAATTCGCTCGCAAAGCGCGATGTTCAGAGGTTTCTA
>JAVBTJ010000116.1:0-12542 GCA_031556215.1 Oxalobacter sp. | reverse complement strand
CGCAGAGAAAAACGGCGAATACCGCAACTTTGCCTCTACTTTTTCCAAGCCGCAACCCGGCTCGCTACGCAACATCAAGGACTTCGCGCCTGAAATGGTCAAGGCCATGCAAACCGGCCATGACAGCGTTGCGCTTGACTTTAACCGCAACCATGCCATCAACCGTGAACAGGGCAACCTGATTGCGGGTTATGTTCCCGTGCGCAATGCAAACAACGAAATCGTCGGCGCCGTCGGCGTGGATGTCAACGTGGATCGCGTCTATGCCGCTGCGCACGATTTCGCCATGAAAATCCTCCTCGTGGATATCGTCATCGTCTTCCTTACCGGACTGGGCATCATCCTCTATACCCGCCGATACGTCACGCAGCCGATACAGGCAATTTCCAGCGGTATCCAGAACATCGCCCGGGGCAAAATGGATATCCCTTCGCTCCCCCCCCGAAATGATGAAATCGGCCATCTGGCGGGCAACATGGACAAAATCGCCAAATCCATCAATACCCTCACGCGCCTGGATACCTCCTTTGACGCGCATGTCAGCGCTGGCAACAAAAACATCGTCGACGCCAGGGAGCTGACCGGGCAATACTCCCTTGTCGCACAGGAAATCCACAAGGTACTGACCGTGATGGATAATATTGATTCGCTGGTCTACATCGTCAATCCGGAGGATTACAGCCTGCTGTACGCTAACCAGAAAGTCATGCAAACCTTCGGCATCACGCCGGATTCAAACACAAAATGCTATGAACTGTTCAGCGACAGAAGCGGCCTGCCCTGTTCTTTCTGCACCATGCATGAACTCCTCTGCAACCACGAAAGCATTGCCTTAAAAGAATGGGAAATGTTCCATCACCGCTCTGCCCGCTGGTATTCCGTCCGCAACACGGGCATTCACTGGGTAGACGGCCGAGACGTTTTCTTTACCGAATCGCGCGACATTACCCTTCGAAAGGAATACGAAAAACAGCACGCGCGCTATGAACTGGAACTGCAGGATGCGGCGGAAAAAGCACGCGAAGGCTCGCGCATGAAATCCGCCTTCCTGGCAAACATGAGCCACGAAATCCGCACCCCCATGAACGGTATCATCGGTTTTGCGGAACTTGCCATTGACGATGCGACCATTTCAGATACTACCCGGGAATACCTCAACCGCATCAAGGACAGCGCGGAAAGCCTTCTTGGCATCATCAACGACATCCTGGACATCTCCAAGATTGAGGCCGGCAAGGTCGAACTGGAAAAAATCCCCTTCAATCTTCACGATATCTTCCAGTTTTGCGATGAAATCTGCAGCCCCAGGGCAAATGAGAAGGGCGTGAGCCTTTACTTCTACGCCGAGCCGCTGCTTGAAAGAAAGCTGCTGGGCGACCCTGTCCGCCTGCGCCAGATTCTCCTGAACCTGCTGTCGAATGCCATCAAATTTACCAACCACGGCATGGTCAAACTCATGTCTACCCGCGTGGACGGAGATGAAAACAACGTCTGCCTTCACTTCGAAGTACGCGACAGCGGTATCGGCATGACCTCAGAACAGCTTGAACGCGTCTTTGACCCCTTCACTCAGGCCGACAGCAGCACAACGCGCGAATACGGCGGCACAGGTCTGGGACTGGCCATTGTCAAAAACACGGTTGAACTGATGGGCGGAACGCTGGAAGCCTCCAGTGCGCCCGGCGTCGGTTCCAAATTCAGCTTTTCCCTCTCCTTCGCCACCACCAACGAACCGGCGAAAGTCCATGAAGAAAGAACTGACAGCATCGCCAGTTCGCAACGCCCCATTTTCTCCGCCACCATACTGGTATGCGAAGACAACCTGATGAACCAGCGCGTCATTCTGGAAAATCTTCAGCGCCTGAAACTGACTGTCGATGTCGCAGAAAATGGCAGGCAGGGGCTGGAAAAAGCGATCCGCCGCGAGCAGGAAGGAGCACCTTACGACCTGATCCTGATGGACATCCACATGCCGGTTATGGACGGCCTGGAAGCGGCAGAAAAAATCGTCGCCGCAGGCATCAAAACGCCAATCGTTGCCGTCACCGCCAACATCATGGGAACAGACAGGGAAAAATACTTTCAGGCCGGCATGGTGGACTGCCTTGCCAAACCCTTCCGGGCGCAGGAATTGTACTCATGCCTGCTCAAGTACCTGAAACCGGTTGCGATGGAAACGGTCGCCAGTACACCACCAGCCTCTTCCGTCGATGCCCCTGTAACCGGGGCAACCTCCGACTTTACCGGCATCCCGAGGCAAAAAGTGCTCGACAGAAATATCGGCCTGCGTTATGTCGTGGAAGATCGCAACCTGTATGAACAGCTTCTGGCAAATTTCGTGGAAGACAACCAGAACACCCTTTTCGCCCTGACTTCTTCCCTGAATTCCGGAAAACTGACCAGCGCCCGCAGGATCGCCCATACACTGAAGACCGTTTCCCGTACCATCGGTGCAATCCCGCTCTCTGATGCCGCTGCCATCATCGAAAAAGGTCTTTCAGACGACGTCAATACCTGCTCGCCGGAACAACTGGAAACGCTCGGCAGGGAATTGAAACTCCTTCTCGATGAACTCACGCATTCCATACAGAAAAATACAACGCCACAACCTTCCGCACCCGAAGTGCAGCGAGGTTCCGACATGCAGAAAATCCGCGCGCTTGTCCAGGAACTGGAGCCTCTCCTGAAAAGCGGACGCTCCCAAAGCCTCAAATATCTTGATACATTGCGCGACCTTTTTCCGAAAAGCGATCTGCTTGACCAGCTTGTCGGCCAGATGGAAAATTACGATTTCGATGTCGCATCTGCAACGCTGGAAAAAGTCATGAAACAACTCGAGACAACCCATGCTCAATAAAACAAAATTCAACATCCTTGTCGTTGACGACGAACGCACCAACCTGGAAATCCTCAACAAGATTCTCAGTGACGAATATGTCGTCAGCGTTGCAAAATCCGGTCAAAGCGCGCTTGCCATGGCCGAAAAAGAGCAGCCCGACCTCATCCTGCTCGACATCGTGCTCCCGGACATGCTGGGTTTTGACGTCCTGGTCAAGCTCAAGTCAAACGAACTGACGCACAAGATTCCCGTCATCTTTGTTACCGGCTTAAGCAGCGTCGAAGGCGAAGAACGCGGGTTTGCGCTCGGCGCTGTCGACTACATCACCAAGCCTTTCAATAACCTGCTTGTCAAGGCGCGCGTCAGGAACCACCTGCAACTGCTTACCCAGTTGCGTTTCATCGAACACCTCGGCATGATCGATTCCATCACCAACCTGCCAAACCGCCGCAACTTCGATGAACGGCTAAAAATGGAATGGAACAGAGCCATCCGTGAGGCGGCGCCGATCAGCCTGCTTTTCATGGACGTGGATCATTTCAAGAACTTCAACGATGCCTACGGACACCCCAGAGGCGACAGGCTGCTCCAACAGCTTTCCACTATCTTCAGCGCTTCGGCAAAACGGGTTACGGATTTTACAGCCCGTATCGGCGGCGAGGAATTTGTCATCCTGCTCCCCAACACCAAAATAGAAGACGCCATCAGCATCGCAGAGAAAATCCGGCAAAACGTCGCCAGCATACGCTTTGATGAACCGGAAATGGCATCCACGGTCGTCACCATCAGTATCGGCATTACCAGTTGCTCGCCTGTAAAGAATTCCAATCCGCAATCTGCGCTTGAAAAAGCGGATCGCCTGCTCTACCAGGCCAAACGCGAAGGCAGAAACCGCATTTGCTGGGATAACGAGACATAACAAAGCACAAGGCCGCAGAATACGTCCGGCTGGCTGAGAGCATGAAACCGATTCTCGGCCCTCTTCTTGCCGCATGCACGACTGCGCCGCTGCCGCCATCAATCCAGGCAAATACACCATCCCAACGAAAATGTTAATAAATAAAAAAGCGAAGCCAAATCAATGGCTTCGCTGTTTTTATTTACAACTTATAAAAATTATACTTCAGAACGGAATGTCATCATCCATGTCGGAAAGGTTCGGCGCGCGGCTAGGAGCCTGGCGTGGTGCGCTTCCCCCGCCGGATGACTGCCGTGAAGAACCGCCCCGGTCTTCCATCGGCTCTCCCGAACCCGGGCGGTTTCCAAGCATCTGCATCGTGTCGGCGATAATTTCCGTTGCGTAACGCTCAATGCCCTCCTTGTCCGTGTATTTTCGCGTTCTCAGGCGCCCTTCAATATAAACCTGCGACCCTTTTTTCAGGTACTGCCCGGCAATTTCGGCCAGTTTGCCGAAAAATGACACCCGGTGCCATTCCGTTGCTTCCTTTTGCTCACCGGTCGCCTTGTCGCGCCAGCGGTCTGTGGTGGCAACGGCAATACTGGTTACCTGTTCACCACTCGGCATATAACGGTTTTCCGGATCGCGCCCCAGATTGCCGACAATGATGACTTTATTGATTGATGCCATTCTTTTCTCCTGATATTGATGTCTTTTTGCCTGTTTGCCGGGCGCCAAATGAAACTTATTATGCCAGAAGTTGCCTAATCTGAATGCGGTTTCTTGCCCTCTCTGCCAAAGTTGCATAAATGCGTTATAGTGTCAAATTAACCTGTATAAAAAACCAGTTAACAGAAATTTTTCATCATGAAAAACGGCGAAATCATTCTTGTCCGGGGCGCCCGCACGCACAATCTGAAAAACGTCAATCTGGATATCCCCAGAAACAGGCTGATTGTCATTACCAGCCTTTCCGGTTCCGGCAAATCCTCGCTCGCATTTGATACCCTGTATGCGGAAGGCCAGCGCCGCTATGTCGAATCTCTTTCCGCCTATGCCCGCCAGTTTTTGCAACTGATGGAAAAACCGGATGTCGACCTGATTGAAGGCCTGTCACCCGCCATCGCCATTGACCAGAAGGCGGCTTCCCATAACCCACGCTCCACTATCGGCACCGTCACCGAAATATACGACTACCTGCGCCTTTTGTATGCCCGCGTGGGCACCCCCCACTGCCCGGATCATCCGGAAATTGTTCTGGCCGCCCAGTCTGTTTCCCAGATGGTCGATGCCGCCATGGCCCTGCCGGAAGGAACCCGCCTGATGATTCTGGCCCCGGTTGTCAATAACCGCAAAGGCGAGCATGTGGATCTTTTCGAGCAAATGCAGGCACAGGGATTCATCCGCTTTCGCGTTCAAAGCGGCACAAAAAAAGCGGATGTATTTGATATTGAAAACATTCCCAAACTGAAAAAAAATGAAAAGCACACGATTGATGTGGTTGTTGACCGTGTGCGCGTCAATCCGGATATCAAGCAGCGCCTGGCTGAAAGCTTTGAAACCGCCCTTCGCATGGCGGATGGCCGCGCACTTGCAGTGGATATGGATTCAGGAGAGGAACAAATCTTTTCCAGCCAGTTTGCCTGCCCTGTCTGCGGATTCTCGCTGCATGAGCTTGAACCCCGGATTTTTTCCTTTAACAACCCGATGGGTGCGTGCCCGGAATGCGACGGGCTTGGCCATATCGAATTTTTTGATCCAAAAAGAGTCGTCCTTTTTCCCAGCCTTTCCCTTGCCGCAGGCGCAATCAAGGGATGGGACAGGCGCAATGCCTTTTCTTTCCAAATATTACAGGGCCTGGCGGCCCATTACGGTTTTGACATCGACGCCCCGTTTGAAGCACTACCGGAAAATGTCCGCCATATTGTCCTGTTTGGTTCAGGCCGGGAAAAAATCCCGTTTACCTACATCAATGAAAGAGGCCGTCCCTGGCTACGCGAACATACCTTTGAAGGCATCATCAACAATCTTCAGCGGCGATACCGTGAAACCGACTCGATGGCTGTCCGGGAAGACCTGGCCAAACTCATCAATGAAAAAGAATGCCCTTCCTGCCACGGCGCACGCCTGAAAACGGAAGCCCGTTTTGTTACCGTTGGCAGCGGCAAGCAGGAGTTGGCCATCCATGAAGTCACCCGCCTGTCGCTTGACGAAACCCTGCATTATTTTGAAACCCTGTCGCTGACGGGAGCCAAAAAAGAAATCGCCGCGCGGATTGTGAATGAAATCGTCTCGCGCCTGCGTTTCCTGAATAATGTCGGACTGGATTACCTTGCCCTGAACCGGGGAGCAGACACCCTCTCCGGCGGTGAATCCCAGCGCATCCGCCTGGCCTCCCAGATCGGCAGTGGCCTGACAGGCGTTATGTATGTGCTGGATGAACCCTCCATCGGCCTTCATCAGCGCGACAACGACCGCCTGATTGCCACGCTCAAACACCTCCGGGACATCGGCAACACCGTGCTCGTAGTGGAACATGATGAAGATGCCATCCGGACAGCCGACCACATTATCGACATGGGGCCTGGCGCTGGTGTCCACGGCGGTCATATCGTCGTGCAGGGAACTCCGGAAACCATCCTGAAATCGAAAACTTCCCTGACCGCGAAATACCTGAACGGCGAACTCGCCATCCCCCTGCCGAAAAAACGGCTTCGCCCAAGCAGGGACAACCAGCTTGTCATCAAGGGCGCCCGCGGCAACAACCTGAAAAACATCACGTTTGAATTGCCTGTCGGGCTTTTGACCTGCATCACCGGCGTATCCGGTTCCGGCAAGTCCACCCTGGTCAATGACACGCTGTATGCAGCGGTTTCGCACCATCTTTTCGGATCGCAAACAGAACCGGCGCCCTTTGATTCGATTGACGGGCTGGCGCATTTTGACAAGGTCATTGCCGTCAACCAGGCTCCAATCGGACGAACCCCGCGCTCGAATCCCGCTACTTATACCGGGCTTTTTACGCCGGTTCGCGACCTGTTTTCCAACGTACCATCCGCGCGGGAAAGAGGATACAGCCCGGGACGTTTTTCTTTCAACGTCAAAGGTGGTCGCTGCGAAGCCTGCCAGGGCGACGGCGTCATCAAGGTGGAAATGCATTTCCTGCCGGACGTCTATGTCCCCTGCGATGTCTGCCACGGCAAACGCTATAACCGTGAAACGCTGGAAATCCATTACAAGAATAAAAACATCTCAGAAGTACTCGGCATGACGGTGGAAGAAGCTTTTGAATTTTTCCAGTCGGTCCCGATGGTTGCCCGGCGGTTGCAAACCCTTCTGGATGTCGGGCTGGGCTATATCCGCCTCGGGCAAAGCGCGACAACCCTCTCAGGCGGCGAAGCGCAACGGGTCAAGCTCTCCCTTGAACTGTCCAAGCGGGATACGGGCCGCACCCTCTACATTCTCGATGAACCGACAACCGGCCTGCACTTCCATGACATTGACCTCCTGCTCAAGGTCATTCATCGCCTGCGCGACCAGGGCAACACCATCGTTATCATTGAGCACAACCTGGATGTCATCAAAACCGCGGACTGGATAGTGGATCTGGGGCCAGAAGGAGGGGAAGGCGGTGGTCGCATCATCGCCACCGGAACGCCGGAAGACCTGGCAAAAAAACCGGACAGTATCACCGGGAAATACCTGGCGCCCATGCTGGGGAAGAAGAAGAAAAAATAATGCTTCAGGAAGTACGGATGCGGGTTTGCCTTCATCCGTGTTTTTCTGATTTATTTAAGTAACCGTTCCTCGATCATGGTAATGCCTTCGGCTGTACCGCGTAAAACGAGTACATCTTCTGCCTCTATTTTCATGTCGGCATACACTTCCAGCTTTTCCTTTCCGCGGCGCACCAGGGTAACTTCCACGTTGGCAGAAGGCAGCCCGATATCGCGAAGCGTCTGCCCGACGGCATGGGATTTTTCCGGAATGCGAAGCGAATGCAGACGGCGATAGCTTTCCTCATCGACAGGGGACACATCCGATTCGCCGTGAAAATACTCCCGCAGCGAGGCATACCGCTCCATCCGCGCCTCCTGTGCCCGCCTCAGCACCCGGCGCATGGGCACCCCGGATGCAATGAAAGCATGCGATGTCAGCACCAGGCTACTTTCAATGGCCTCCGGCACAATCTCATCGGCACCGCCCTCCTTGAGACGGTCGAAATCCGCATCGTCGTAACTCCGGACAATCACCGGCAAAGTCGGTGCCAGTTCTTTGGCATAATGCAAAATGGTCAACGCAGCCTGGGTATTGGCAAAAGTAATAACAAGCGAGGATGCGCGATGAATACCCGCCGCAATCAGGCTTTCGCGCCTTGTCGCATCGGCATAGGAAACATGCTCACCGGCGGCTTCGGCTTTCCTGACCCTTTCCAGGTCAAGGTCAAGCGCGTGATAGGCAATTTTTTCCTCACCCAGCAACTTGGCAATACTCTGACCGGTACGCCCGAAACCCACAATCACCACATGCTGCTTTGTGCCCATGGTATTACTTGCCAGTTGTGTCAGCGCAAGAGACTGCTGCATCCACTCGTTTGCGGAAAACTTCATGACAATCCGGTCTGACTGGGCAATGATAAACGGCGCAGACAGCATCGAGATCACCATGGAGGCCAGAAGCACCTGAACCAGCCAGGGTTCCAGCATATTGAGGCCGCCAAGCTGGTTCAAAAGCACAAAGCCGAATTCACCAGCCTGCGCAAGCGTCAGGCCAGCCCTGAGACTCACGCCCCTGGAAGCGCCAAAAACCTTGGTCAGTCATGCAATCAGGACAATTTTGACGACCAGCAGCAGGATGATGAGCAAAAGGACAGCCCACCAGTGCGTGATAACCAGCCGGACATTCAGCAGCATGCCGATGGTAATGAAATACAGCCCCAGAAGGACATCGCGGAACGATTTGATATCGGCCTCAACCTCATGCTTGTAGCGTGTCTCGGAAATCAGCATGCCCGCCATGAAAGCACCCAGTTCCATTGAAAGGCCGAAATGTTCGGTTATCCATGCCGCACCCAGCGTGATAAGCAACAGGTTCAGCATGAACAGTTCCTGGGATTTTCTGCGCGCAACCAGCCCCAGCCAATTGCTCATCAGCTTTTTCCCGAAAAAGAGGATCAGGGCCATCACCAGAATGGCCTTCCCCAAAGCCAACCCGATCACCTTCCAGATGTTGCCCGGATTATTGGCCAGCGTTGGCACCAAAATCAGCAGGACGACAACAGCCAGGTCCTGGAAAAGCAGAATGCCGATGATGCGCCGACCATGCTCACTTTCCAGTTCCAGCCTTTCCGCCAGCATCTTGGAAACAATCGCGGTAGAAGACATCGCAACCGCACCGCCCAGCGCCAAAGCAGCCTGCCAGCCAATATTCAGTTCGGAAAACAGGTAAGTACACCCCAGGCAAATCGCCATCGTGACCGCAATGGTCGTCAGAACCTGCGACAGCCCCAACCCGAACACATGCCGCCGCATGGCATACAGCTGGGGCAATGAAAATTCGAGCCCGATGGAAAACATCAAAAAGACAACGCCGTATTCGGCAAGGCCATTCAACGCTTCGGCATCACTGACCAGCCGGGTTGAATGCGGGCCGATGATAATACCGACGGTAAGATACCCCAGAATAGGGGGCAACTGGAGAATACGGAAGACAACAACGCCCAAAACCGCGGCGCCAAGCATCAGGATGACAAATAAAAGGGGTGATTGCATAAGGTATCGTCAAATCGGAAATGACCATTTCTCAGGTTTGACCGTCTTGTTTTTCTGGTAACTTGTCAAAACATCAGGTAACACCACAGTATACCGAGAAAAGTCATTGTTTTTCTATAGCCATTCTCAATTTCCGGGATATTCTCTTAACTATTTCCTGCCGGACCCCGGAGCAAAATACAGCGCATTTTTTCCTATCCTATTATCCTCCAGGCTAATGACAAAGCATTTTTATGTATCCTTTTGTTAATGCCGTGATTCTTGCCTGAATGAATTCGTTTATACTGACGAAATGTCTGAAAATACCGTAAAAAACACCCCTTCCTTTGATGCGAAACGGGCATTGAATCTGGCTGCAGCAACACTCGAAATCGAGACTGAAGCGCTTAACAGCCTGAGCAAACGCCTTGCCAACGAAGACGCTGAACATTTTGAAAAAGCAACCGCCATGCTTTTGGACTGTTCCGGGCGCATTGTCGTTTCCGGAATCGGAAAATCAGGTCATGTTGCCCGTAAAATTGCCGCGACTTTCGCCTCAACAGGCTCGCCGGCCATGTTTGTTCATCCGGCAGAAGCGCTGCATGGCGATTTGGGCATGATTACGCAAAATGATGTTTTTATCGCGATCTCCTATTCGGGCGAAGCGGCCGAACTCATGTCAATCTGCCCGATTATCAAGCGCATGGGCGCAAAAATGATTGCCATGACAGGCAAACCCTACTCCGGGCTGGCACAGTTATCCGATATCCACCTGAGCATTGAAGTGGAAAAAGAAGCCTGTCCGCTCAATCTGGCACCGACCGCCAGCACAACAACTACGATGGCGCTGGGCGATGCGCTGGCCATCGCCGTTCTGGATGCCCGGGGCTTTCGCGAGGATGATTTTGCGCGCTCCCATCCTGGCGGCGCGCTCGGACGTCGGCTTCTGACGCTGGTCAGCGATGTGATGCGAAGCGGCCACGCTGTTCCGGTGGTTCAATCGGACACGCCGCTTCGGGAAGCGCTTTTTGAAATCACGAAAAAAGGCATTGCCATGACAGCCGTTGTGGATGAAAACCACAGGGCAATCGGTATTTTTACCGACGGGGATTTACGCCGCCTGCTGGAAAAGGCACAGGACTTTATCAATCTCCCCATATCGGAAGTCATGTCCAGAAATCCCAGAACCATCGGGCCGGGCCAGCTTGCGGCAGAAGCCATCAATATCATGGAACAGCACCGGATCAACCAGTTGCTGGTTGCCGATATCAATGGAAAGCTGATCGGTGCCGTCCATATCCATGATCTTACCCAGGCCAAGGTAGTCTAATGTCAGACCAGATATTTGCAAAAGCACGCCAGATTAAATTGATGATATTTGATGTCGATGGCGTCCTGACCGATGGAAAACTGCTGTTCGGCCCGGATGGCGAGGCACTGAAATCCTTTCACGTCCTGGATGGCCACGGCATCAGGCTCCTTGAACAGTCCGGCATACAGACGGCCATTATCAGCGCCCGGAAATCCGATATGGTCATGCGCCGGGCAGAAGACCTCGGCATTGCACATGTCCAGCTTGGCATACAGGACAAACTCTCGGCCTTTACCGCGCTTCTGGATAAAACCGGTCTAAAAGCCGCTGATTGCGGCTATATTGGCGATGATGTGATTGACCTGCCCATCCTGACCCGTGCCGGATTTTCCGCCAGTGTGCCGGATGGGCATGTCGAAGTCCGGAAAAGGGTGGATTATGTGACACTGGTGGCAGGTGGTAATGGGGCTGTCAGGGAAATCTGCGACCTGATTCTGCTGGCGCAGGAAAAATATCTTCCGCTGATGGAGTCCTACCTGAAATGAGTGCGCGTTCTGCACGCCGCTTCCGGCTGACTGCTGTTTTTGCGCTTACGGCCATTCTGGCTGTCGGCAGTGCCTGGGTACACATGGTACTCAAAAGAAGCGCAAAAAGTGAGCGAACCGGCGTCCAGCGAACAGACCCGGACTACTACCTGGATAATTTCCGCTACTTCAAGCTCAAAATCACCGGTGAACCAAACTATGAGCTGACCGGGAAGAAAATGACGCACTACCCGGATAACGATTCCACCCTGATCAATTTCCCGGTGATGGAGTCAATGGATGAGCGCCAGCGCCTGCAAATCTCTTATGCAGACTGGGCCTACGCGGAAGATGAAAACAGCAAAATCCACCTGCATGAAAATGTCGTTGTGATCCGCCCCCCTACAAAGGATACGGAAGCCTTTCGCATGACAACCGAATACCTTCTCGTGCTGCCGGATGAAGATCTCATGCGTACCGACAGGGAAGTCACCGCCTACCAGGGCGCATCAACCATGAGAGGGGGTGGCATGGAATCCAACAATGCCACGCGGGAACTCTTTCTGTTAAGCCGCGCAAAAGTTGTGTATCCTCCCCAGGAAAATAAAAAATAACCGGACGCTGACACATGCGATTGATTTTACCCTTTCTGATACTGCTTCTTGGCATCTCTTTTCCGGCCTATGCCGAAAAAGCAGACCGGGAGAAACCGACCGAAATCGAGGCCGACCAGATGGTTGCCGATGACGTCAAGCAGATTTCGATTTTTACCGGCAATGTCATCATGACCCAGGGCACCCGGGTTGGCAAAGCCGCCAAGGTTGTCCTGATCCAGGATCCGGAGGGATACCAGTATTCCACCCTGTATGCTGCACCGGGACAACTGGCATCCCTGCGTGAAAAACGGGACGGCGGCCCGGATCTGTGGACAGAAGGATATGGCGAGCGCATTGAATACAACAACAAGACGGAAATCATCAAACTCTTTACCCGCGCTAATCTGAAACGGCTTGATGGCAAAACCATCACGGATGATGTCAAGGGGGAATATATTTCCTATGACAACAAAAGCGAGTTTTACCGTGTACACAACACCTCAGAGGGCAAATCCACTCCTGGTGCAGGACGGGTAAAAGCCCTTATTGAACCCCGCGACAAAAAGGCGCCATAATGAACATCAACAGGCTTATTGTTAAGGGACTGCAAAAGACCTATGGCA
>JAVBTJ010000101.1:0-5967 GCA_031556215.1 Oxalobacter sp. | reverse complement strand
ACCGGCAAGAATGCCCGCCCGGTATAAAGGGGTCGCCTGCATAGCCGCCCAGTCAAAACGGGACGCCAGCCAGAGCGCCAGCCCTGCCAGGAGGAAAAGGGCGCCAGCCAGCTTGATCAAAAACAGCAGCCAGCCCGCCTGCGGGGTATAAATGCCACGCCGCCGCAATCCGATAAAAAGACACATGGCATTGAAGCAGGCACCCAACCCGATTGCGAGCGCAAGGCCAGCATGGGCAATCCAGGGCACAAAGGCCAGGTTCATCAACTGCGTAATAATCAGGACAACAATGGCAATTTTCACCGGCGTTTTGATGTCCTGCTTGGCATAAAATCCCGGCGCCAAAATTCTGACCAGGATCAGCCCGATCAACCCGACGCCATAGGCCACCAGCGCATGGGATGTCATGGAGACATCCTGTACATTGAATTTGCCGTAATGAAAAAGCGTGGTCGTAAAAGGCACAGGCAGGGTCATGAGAAAAACCGCTGCGGGCATGGCTAAAAGAAAGGTCAGCCTCAAGCCCCAGTCCAGAAGCGAAGAATATTCTTTTTCATCTTTCTGGGCATGGGCGCGGGAAAGACTTGGCAGGAGGATCGTGCCAAGGGCAACCCCCAAAAGGGCATTGGGAAACTCCATCAGCCTGTCGGCATAGGACAGCCAGGAAACGCTGCCGTTAGGCAGGTGGGACGCAATATTGGTATTGATCATCAGGCTGATCTGCGCAACGGATACGGCAAAGGTTGCCGGAATCATCTGGCCGATAACCCTCCTGACACCCTCATTCCGATAAACTTCGCCAATCCGGAACGAAATCCGGGGCAGCATGTTTATTTTCCGGAGTGCCGGAATCTGGATGAGAAGCTGGAGAAGACCGCCAAAAAAAACGGCAAACGCCAGTGCATAGACCGGCTGCGCCATGTAAGGCGCAACAAAAAGCGATGCGGTAATAAAAGAGACATTCAGCAGAACCGGGGTAAACGCCGGAATCCGGAATTCACGCCAGGTGTTGAGGATACCCCCGGCCAGCGCCACCAGCGACATAAAGAGGATGTACGGAAACATGATCCGCGTCATGACAACCGATGAATGGAAAACCACCGGGTTTTCGTCAAATCCCGTTGCAATCAGGAAAACAACGGTCGGGGCCGTAATGACACCGATGACAGTAACCGCCATCAGCGCCCAGAAAAGGGCCGAGGCCACCTTGTTGACCAGTTCCCGTGTGGCGTCCAGCCCTTTCTGGTTGGTGTATTCCGCCAGGATGGGGACAAAAGCCTGCGAAAAAGCGCCTTCGGCAAAAAGGCGCCTGAGCAGATTGGGGATGCGGAAAGCAACAAAAAACGCGTCCGTAAAACCCGATGCGCCAAATGCGCGCGCAATCAACAGTTCGCGTATCAGGCCGGTAATACGCGAGAGCATGGTCATGCCCGAAATAGTAAAAAGGGTTTTCAACAGGTTCATGGACTGGCATTATAGACGCCACACGCTTTCGATTCACCCCTTGAGCGCATTTCCCTGCAAAAAAGGGGGTATCGGGGCCGGAAAAATAAATTCCGGCAGGGGCTTTGACTGTTATCCCAACCCACTGTATAATTAGCGGTTTTCCAGATTTGCCCTGATATTTTTCAGGTTTTTTACAATTTAATTCAGATGGAGTTTCCATGTACGCGGTCATAAAAACCGGCGGCAAACAATATAAAGTTGTTGCTGGCAAAAAATATAAAGTAGAACAGATACCGGCAGACATTGGATCAGAAATCACCATCGATCAGGTTCTTGCTGTTGGTGAGGGCGAAAGCATCCGCTTTGGCACACCGCTGGTCGAAGGTGCGACGGTTCAAGCTACGGTAGTGACGCAAGGGCGTCATCCTAAAGTCACGATTTTCAAGATGCGCCGTCGCAAGCACTACCAGAAACGCCAGGGGCATCGCCAGAATTACACCGAACTGCAAATCGTTTCCATTAACGCTTAATCCGCGCTAATTGTCCGAGAAACGAAACCTATTCAGGAGAGCTTGAAATGGCACATAAAAAAGGTGGCGGCACAACCAGAAACGGCCGCGATTCACAATCCAAACGCCTGGGCGTCAAAGTGTATGGTGGCCAGTCCATCAATGCAGGCGGCATCATTATCCGCCAGCGCGGCACATCCATTCATCCGGGTGACAACGTTGGCATGGGCAAAGACCACACCCTGTTCGCCCTGATTGACGGCAAAGTTCACTTTGTTGTCAAAGGCGAGAAAAACAAGCAATACGCAACGGTTATCCCTGCGTAAGCTGGCAATACAAAAGCATCAGTTATCTGGTGTTTGACAGGAAAAGGCTCTGCCCATAGCGGAGCCTTTTTTCATATTTAAGGAAAATCCCCCATGAAATTTATTGACGAAGCCAAAATCGAAGTCGTTGCCGGTAATGGCGGCAACGGGGTTGCTTCGTTCAACCGGGAAAAATTCCGCCCCTTCGGCGGCCCTGACGGCGGAGATGGCGGCAAAGGCGGCAGCATCTGGGCCGTTGCCGACAACAATATCAACACGCTGGTTGATTTTCGCTATACCAAGCTTTTTCGCGCAAAAAACGGGGAAAATGGCCGGGGATCGGATCAGTACGGCAAAGGCGCCGACGATATTGTCCTGCGCATGCCTGTGGGCACCACCATCCGGGATTTCAACACAGGAGAAATCCTGGCCGACCTGACGGAAAACGGGCAGCGCCAACTGCTGGCGCTGGGTGGCGAAGGCGGGTGGGGTAATATTCATTTCAAAAGCTCGACCAATCGCGCTCCCCGTCAGAAATCGGAAGGCAAATCCGGCGAAAGGCGGGAACTGCAACTGGAATTGAGCGTACTGGCCGATGTCGGTCTTCTGGGGTTGCCCAACGCCGGTAAATCCACGCTGATTTCAGCCGTATCCAATGCCCGCCCCAAAGTGGCGGACTATCCCTTCACCACCCTTCACCCGAATCTGGGTGTCGTGCGAATCAGCACGGAAAAAAGTTTTGTGATTGCCGATATTCCGGGCCTGATTGAAGGCGCAGCGGAAGGCGCGGGGCTTGGCCACCAGTTTTTGCGGCATCTGCAACGAACCAACCTGCTGTTGCATATTGTCGATATCGCGCCTTTTGATGAAGGCACCGACCCGGTTAAAAATGCGCGCTCGCTGGTGAAGGAACTGGAAAAATACGACCCGGAACTCGCAGAAAAACCGCGCTGGCTGGTATTGAACAAACTGGACATCACCCCGGAAGAAAGCCGCGACAAAATCGTACGCGACTTTATCCGCCGCCTGAAGTGGAAAGGGCCGGTCTTCCAGATATCCGCTGTCACCCAGGCTGGCTGCATGGAACTGATGGAGGCGATCTATCGCCATATCGAAATCGAACGGCAGTCTGTTGAACGCGCCGGAAAAATATCTGTACCGGAAGAAGTTCGTGATATAGACTCTATTGATCCTGATGATCCACGATTCAAGATTATTGAATAACCTGTCTTTTTCCATTCTATGAAATCGGTCATTCCCCACGCCCAGCGCCTGATCGTCAAGATCGGGTCGTCATTGCTCACTGATAACGGCAAAGGGCTGGATCACGCCGCCATTGCGCGCTGGTCTGCCCAGATCTCGCAACTCCGCTCTCTGGGCAAGGAAATTGTCCTGGTCAGTTCCGGCGCTATTGCCGAAGGCATGCTGCGGCTGGGCTTTGAAAAACGCCCGGTGGACATCCATAAACTCCAGGCCTGCGCCGCTGTCGGCCAGATGGGGCTGATCCAGATTTATGAAAGCAGCTTCAGGAAGTATGGCATCCACACGGCACAGATCCTTTTGACCCATGCCGACCTGTCTGATCGCGAGCGCTACCTGAATGCCCGCTCCACTTTGCTGGAGTTGCTCCAGATGGGCGTCATTCCCATTATCAATGAAAACGACACGGTGGTAACCGATGAAATCCAGTTTGGCGACAACGATACGCTGGGGGCGCTTGTCGCCAATCTCATCGAAGCCGATGCCCTGATTATCCTGACAGACCAGGAAGGACTCTTTAACGCAGACCCGCGAAAAGACCCGGATGCCAAACTGATCCGTCACGCCCGGGCAGGCGACCCCGAACTGGAAAAAATGGCGGGCGGTGCAGGCAGCAGTATTGGTCGGGGCGGCATGCTGACCAAAGTGCTGGCGGCCAAACGCGCAGCCCGTTCCGGCGCCCATACGGTTATTGCCTGGGGCAAGTATGACGATGTCCTGGTCAAGCTGGCCGCCGGAGAAATGATTGGCTCGCAGTTGCAGGCCCCTTCCGGCCACCTCCAGGCACGCAAGCAATGGATGATGGATCACTTGCAGACCGCAGGAAAAGTCATCCTTGACGCAGGCGCCGTGCAAAAGGTGTTAAAGGATGGAAAATCCCTGCTTCCCATCGGGGTCACGGAAATCCGTGGTGACTTCCGCCGGGGGGAAGTGATTGCCTGTTTTGATGAATCCGGACGCGAAATCGCCCGTGGCCTCAGCAATTACGCCAGCGCAGATGCGCAACGCATCCTGCGGCACAAATCATCCGAAATCGCCGATATCCTGGGATACCACGGCGCGCCGGAACTGATCCACCGGGACAACTTGGTTCTGCTCTAAAACAAAGAAACGCGGATTAAAAGCGATTGTCGTACCGATCTCCCTGCAGGGAACGATCATACCGAATGCGGAAAAGAATTCGGTCAGGTTGGGCGGCAATTCCCGGCCCCTGGCAAAAATAATTCAAGACCAGCGCGGCCTGCGGACGGTTGGCATCCTGGAAATGGATATCTTGCCATTCCGTGTTTCGTGAGGGTACCCAGACGCCATCGTACCTGCCCATCGCATACCGCCTGTAGAGTCCACCATCGCACTTGATGCCTTCATAGGTGATGTTTTTTGCACCGGCAGAACTGATCCCGACGAGCGTGTACCGAATCTCTTCCTCGCCAATGGCCAGTGATTTTTCATCGATAAAAAATTTCTGTGTCTGAATCGGGCTGACATAAAAGGGCAGCAGGTTTTCCTCAACGGGAAAAGCCGGGAATTCCACCTTCCATTCCTTTTTGGGCGTATCGTCTTCTTCGGCAAGGCTGCCACGATGCCGCGTTCCGGACATGGGCACTTCCTGCGCCAGCGTATTGAAGCAAAAACAGGAAAAAAAGAAAATCACACCCAGTTTAAAAAAATTTTTCATGAATAATTCTCTTTATTCCGATGGGCTTTTTTCATCCGCTTGCCCTGACAAAATGATACCCGCCGGTGTTTGCCCCGCTGGTTTTTTCCTGCGGCGACGCGGCCGCTTTTTTCCCGGAAAGGGCAAGGCGCCACGGGCGGGCTGCGGATTCAGGAAACGGGATAATTCACTTAACGCCCTGAAATAGACATCCCGCTTGAACTCAATGACCACATCCAGCGGCACCCAGTATTCATGCCAACGCCAGGCGTCAAATTCGGGATTACTGGTCAAACGGAGATTGAAATCCGTGTCACGCCCGACCATACGCAAGAGAAACCATATCTGCTTCTGGCCGCGATAATGCCCGCGAACCTCCCGCTTGATATAGTTTTGCGGCACCTCATAACGAAGCCAGTCCCGTGTCCGGCCAACAACCCTGACATGTTCGCGCTTCAAGCCGGTTTCTTCCGTCAACTCGCGATACATGGCCTGCTCAGGTGTCTCGCCATGCTTGATACCACCCTGCGGAAACTGCCACGAGTGTTCCCTCGCCCGTTTTCCCCACCATACTTCGTTATTTGCATTAAGCAGAATAATGCCGACGTTGGGACGAAACCCTTCACGATCCAGCATATGAACCTCATCTCTTTTGCTGCCGACATTCGGTCATATCAACGGCAACGAACCGGGGTTTCCCCCTCTTTGATGCAAAAACGCATCATTTTTCCGTTGATTTATGAAAGTCTGAACGCATCGGCCAGCGAATCCTTTAGAATCTTACAAATTA
>JAVBTJ010000070.1:0-26597 GCA_031556215.1 Oxalobacter sp. | reverse complement strand
ATCACAGGCATCGACAGACAACCCCATTTCCGCGCACCAGACACTGTTGCGCCCCTCGCCGTCTGCAACCAGCAAGGCCCTCTGGCCCCTGTGAAAAAAACGGGATTGGGATACCAGGTATTTGCTTGGGCTTGCGGCATGGATTTCTGCAATCGTCATATCCCCTCCTGTTCTGGCTGGGTGGCAAAAGCGGAGACGGCATCAGGCACCGTTTTTACTTGCTTTGATTATAACGGAAAATGAGCCCCCCCCCCCGTCTTTTTCTTCTTTTAAAAACGGGGATCGGGGGCCCATCTTTTTAACAATACGGCAATCTGCCTGCAACAGCATCAAATCATTAAGCGCCTCTTCCATGCAATACCCGTCAAAGCATCGGGCATGGCGCATCAGCATATTGATACGTCCTACAATCCCAGGTCCTTGTCGATGAAAATCAATTCAGACTGCATGCCAAAAGGTGCACGATCCGTGATCATCGTCATGCGGCAGATTCTTTCCGGCGTGTTGCAGTCGTAGCACCGGTCTCCCATTCGTGCGCACGGTGTCTTTCTTCTCGTCCGCTTGGCATTCAGGGGAGCCGCTACGTTCTTGGCGCGATCCATTGCTTCGGCCAGTGTCGGGCGGATCTTGTTCTTTCCGATGAGGTAATAACAGTGTTTCGGGCCGAATGCGGTCGAGGCAATGCGGTTGCCTGTCCCGTCAATGTTAACGATCTGTCCGGTTTCCGACACAGCGTTGACACTGGTAATATAGATGTTTGCGCTGTTAGCCATCCGGCGCACATCGTCTGAGAAGACCTTGTTATGCCATACCACGATATTTCTTGGTTGCAGCGCCTCGAACAGGCCCATTTCGCGCACAGACATGCTGCCGCCAAAACCGATGGTTTGCCACTGTAATGTGTTGACAAGATATTCTGTGGCTTCTTCTGCGGTAGGGAAAAACCGGGTTGAGAACCCATGATTTTCAAAGTTATGCCTGATGGTTGCGTAGTCCATAACGAGCCTCCTTTGTCATGACAGTTTTTGTCAATATAACAATCGATTCCTTTTTCTGCAATGGCTTTTTTTCGGTGGTATCGTATGAAAATAGGGGTAAATATATTTAATGATAAATAATAAAAAAAGCGCGTTATTTTATTGTTTTATATTAATTATTTTTACCTATTCAGCGCTTCTTGAATTAGGGCGGATTCTGATTCGCGAACAGGATAAGAAGGTCAATGCCCATGATGGCTGCGGTCATGAACCGGGTCGAAAATTGACGGGTTTCAGGAAAAAAACGCTACCATACGGTATTGAAATAATCTACCGACTGAAGGAAAACGAACATGATCCGAAAATTGCTTCCCCTGTCCCTTCTTTGCCTTTTCATTTGCGCCTGTTCCTGTGCGTCCAAACAAGCAGGAGACGCCACGATTTCCCCATCCGCTTCGGACGTGATCGTAATGGATATGCAAAATGGGACGGCCCGCCTGAAAATACATAAAAAGACGGGGCAGACCATTCACCTGAAGTTTGCTTCCGGAGACTATACCCGGATGACAGCGAAGCTGGTTTCTGCCGATGAGAACGCCAATGTCCGCTTTACCCAGATTGAAATGCCCAATGGCGAGGCTGATGGGCCATTTGGCAGGGAAATGACCTATTCTCTTCCTGTCAGGGGCGACTATACGCTGAATATCAGTGAAAATCTGATGGCGGGTGATCCGTGGACGGGGGATTTTGAAGTGATGCTTTCACTTGATAAATAATCCCTGATTTATACCTGTTTTGTATATATACCCAACAAAAGAAGTATTTTTCATATAGATGGGCAGGCTGTACACTTTCCTCAAGTTATCATCCAAAGGAGTTACAGCCATGCAAAACACGATCATCACATTCCTGCGGAACTGGACGCTTCCTTGCGGCATTGTAGCCGGGTTGATCGGTTACCCGTTGTTCCGGCATTTTTCCTTCCTGCTGCCGTGGCTCATTTTTACCATGCTGCTTTTGACATTCTGCCGGATTCCGCTGAGCCGTATCCGCTTTACTCCCCTGCACTTTTGCCTGCTCGCTATCCAGATTGGCGGCAGTGTGCTGGCTTATCTGCTTCTTGCTCCCATGAATGCGCTGATTGCCCAGGGTGTCATGCTTTGCGTTATCGCGCCGACAGGAACGGCTGCCGCGGTGGTAACGGACAAGCTGGGGGGCAATGCGGCCAGCCTGACCAGCTATGCGATTCTCGGCAATCTGGCAACCGCTATTGCCGTACCGGTCATTTTTCCGCTGCTGCATCCGGTCGGCAATGGGCTTTCCTTCTGGGCGGCTTTCTGGCTGATCCTGGAAAAGGTCTTTCCCCTGCTGGTCTTCCCCTTCATTGCCGCCATGCTGCTGCGGCGCTTTTTCCCAACGGTGAACGATAAACTGGTGCGTTTGAGCAACTGGGCGTTTTATCTCTGGGGCGTCACGCTGATGATTATCATGGGACGGGCGATGGATTCGCTTGTCAATGAGCCGTCGCATGACGTGATTGCGCTATGGCTCGCGCTGGCGGCTTTGGCGATCTGTTTTGTCCAGTTTACCATCGGCAAGCGGATCGGCGGTTTTGTCGGCGACCGCGTTACCGCCGGGCAGGCGCTGGCGCAGAAAAACGGCGCGCTCGCCGTTTGGATGGCCATTACCTACCTTACGCCTGTTACGTCCATTGCTGCCACGGCGTATATCCTCTGGCAAAATCTCTTCAATGCCTGGCAACTGTGGCGCAAGCGGGTGGAAGAAAGCCGGCAGGAAACAGCGTCTGGCGAAGGTAACGGAAATCCCGTAACGTAAAATGAAATTAACCCGGCCCCCACAGGAAGGCCGGGTTAAAGTCGGGTGCAGCAGTCTTTAGCTGCTCAGGTCAACGACAGCCCGTCCCTGGATGGCGCCCTCCATGATCTTTTCAGCATAGGGAATGGCTTCTTCCATCGTGATGACGGAGCCAATCTGCTTGAGCTTGGCCGGATCAAGATCCTGTACCAGGCGATCCCAGGCGGCGATACGCTCCTCACGCGGGCACATCACGCTGTCAACACCGGCCAGGGTGACGCCGCGCAGGATAAACGGGGCAACCGTTGACGGCAGATCCATGCTGCCGGCCAGGCCGCATGAGGCGATGACGCCACGGTATTTCATGGTGGCGCAGATGTTGGCCAGCGTATGCCCGCCAACCACGTCAACGGCAGCAGCCCAGCGCTCGCGTCCAAGCGGCCTGCCGGGAGAATCGAATTCCGAGCGCGGCAATACTTCTTTTGCGCCCAGCCCCGTCAGGAAAAAGCCCTTCTCGGCATCGCGTCCGCTGACAGCAACCACGTCGTAGCCCAGCTTGGAAAGGATGGCAATGGCAATGCTGCCAACGCCGCCGGTCGCGCCGGTCACCACCACTTCGCCCTTTTCCGGCGTGATGCCGAGCTGTTCCAGGCGCATGATGCAGAGCATGGCGGTATAACCGGCTGTGCCAATGGACATGGCCTGCAGCGGGGTAATGCCTTTCGGAAGCGGAATCAGCCATTCTCCTTTCAGGCGGGTTTTTTCAGCCAGGCCGCCCCAGTGGTTTTCACCTACGCCCCAGCCGTTCAGGATGACGGTATCGCCCACCTTGTACATCGGGTTTTCAGTGCTTTCCACTACCCCGACCAGGTCAATGCCGGGCACCATCGGAAACTTGCGTACGACAGGCCCTTTTCCGGTAATCGCCAGGGCATCCTTATAGTTCAGGGTCGAAAAAATGTTTCTGACGACCACATCCCCTTCGGGCAACTGGTTCTCGGAAATTTCCTTGACTGCAGCGCGATAGCCGGAATCATCTTTTTCTATGAGTATGCCTCGAAACATTTTTCCTCCTTCTTGTTGGAATTATCAATAAATCAGATTATGCCTTTTTTAATCCCTCAAAAAAGGCCTGTGTAAATAAATCAAGCGGAGCGACGCTTTGTTCAAGGCTTGCCTGAAGTATGGCACCTTCCCATCCTGTCCAGAAAAGCGCTGCCATCCGGATGCAATCCATTTCGGGAGAAATCTCCCCTTTCTCTTGCGCCGCCAGTAACAACCGGGCAACACGATCCTTCCATTCGCCAAAAATGGCGATAAGCTGGATGCGGAAACTGTCAGGCAGGACGCTGATTTCCTGTCCGAGCTTGCCGACAAGGCACCCGCGCCTGAAAGCGTATCGGGTGACGCCCGCCTTGGCATCTTCCACAAAGGCTTGCAGGCGGGCCAGCGGGGAAAGCGCCGTATTATGGAAATGCCGATCCAGCTTGTGGGCAAAAAAATCACCATAACGTGTTATCAGTTCCAGGCCAAAAGCTTCCTTGCTTTTGAAATAATGGTAAAACGAGCCTTTAGGCACGCCAACCTGCTTTAGTATTTCATCCAGCCCTGACAGGGAAAAGCCTTTTTCCGTCAAAAGCTCAAGCCCGGCGCGTACCAGCAGTTCGCGTGTCTCAAGCGCCTGGTGTTGTTTTGGCGGGCGGCCCCTTCTCCGCTGTACGGGTTCCTTCTGTTCCATGTTTCAATATTAGACCGACTGTCTCAAAAATGTCAAGATATTTTTAGACCGATTGTCTTAAAAATAATGTGGCTCTTTTTTCAGAACGCATGGCGCTTGAGACGCGCATTGCCCATATGACTTCCTAAGCCCTTCTTATCGCGATAACCGCCGGGTTCTGGCAGCCGAATGCGCCTTTGGGCCTGAAACACTGGTTGCACGAAATGCAGCGGGCGCGGCTTTCATCCCCGTTTTGCCATCGGTTGACCAGGTTTGGCTCGCTAATCAGCGGGCGGCTCATGGAAATAGCCGAGATGTTCCCCTTGTTCAGCCATTCGTTTATCTTGCCCAAAGAGCGATGTCCGCAAACGCTGATAACCGGCACATCCACCCTGTCGGCGATGAAAAGCGCGGCTGCGGCAAAAAAACCTTCCATCTCTTCGCCAACGATCTTTTGCACAGGTGATGCCTCGGGGGATACGGCCAGCCCGCCGCTGATTTCGATGGCATCTATCCCGCGCTTTGCCAGTTCCTGGCATATCCCGTAGCATTCTTCCAGGGAAAGACCCGGATCGGTCAGGTCGCTGCTGTTGATCTTGATCCATATGGGAAAATCCGTTCCAACCCGCTTTCTGGTTGCGTCGTAGATTTCCATGACAATCCGGCTTCGGTCAGCGATATCACCGCCGTAACGGTCGCTGCGTTTGTTGAAATACGGGCTGAGAAACTGGCTGAGCAGGTAGCCGTGCGCGGCATGCAACTGCACACCATCGGCTCCCGCTTCCTTGCAGAAGAGCGCCGATTCGGCAAAGTCATCAATGACGCCCTGTATCTGCTCAAGGGTCATTTCCCGTGCCTTGCCGGACGCCGTTTCAACAGCAGAAGGCCCCAGGGGCGGCTTGCCGTCCTTGATGATCCGGGCATGGATGCCGCAATGGCTCAACTGGACGATGAGCCTGCCGCCGCATGCGTGGACAGTATCCACGACCTGGCGCAATTCCGGGACAAAACGTGCATCCCGCGCATCCACCATTTGCGCACTCATTTGGGCATTTTCTCCTACCCCCACCATGCCGGTGATGATGGCACCCACGCCGCCTTTTGCCAGGGCCTCATATATGCGGGCATGTTCCTTGTCGAAATGCCCTGTCGCATCAGCGGAAAATTCAAAGGTTGCACTTCGGATCAGTCGGTTTTGCAAGTCAATGCGGCCAATCGAAACAGGATCATAGAGGCTTTTCATGCGGGTCTCCTTGTCTGGTCGTTTTATTCTTTTTCCAGTTTATCCAAAAAGACAGGTGTGCGCCTTTCTATCTATTGAATTCGACAAAACGGCATGCAGGAAAACAGGAAAATCGGGGAAGAGTCAGGAGAAATGTATTTTTTCAGCAATCGCCTTTACTTAATGTTTTTTAATAAAATTCACATACAGAAATTTGTTTTTAATCATTTTTAATTTTTTGTTGTGTGTGGCAAAAAAGCGGCATAACCTTTACTGGAGAATTAGCCGAAAAAACGCCTTTTCTTTCCGGTTTTGATTTGGATGTTTCCATTTAAGATGGGACTTATGAGTAATCTGAATCAAAGGTGAAGCCATGAGCATCAATCCACTCACAAGCAAAGTCCCGTTTGGCGTTGCATCTGATCCTTACCAGAGCCGGAGTGCCGGAACTGATTTTGAGGATCTGATTCTCCAGATCAAGGATGAGATAAAGATGGCTGAATTGCAGTACACCCGCAATCTTATGTCATCCTCTTCTTCGTCCTCGAAAAGAAAACTGCTGTCGTCTGAAGATGCTTCCCTGTTTTCCGTTTCATCGCTTTTTGAAATGGATTCAACCGAATTTTCCTTGCTGGACGATCTGCTCATGATGGCGTTGGAAGATACTAAAATCGCCACGCAGAAGGCAAACCAGGAATCCGGAACCGATGAAGCCAATATCCAGGCCCAGGTCAGCGACCGGTACCGGATGGATATCTCAAAAATGGGCAAGCTGTTCAAAATGGGGTAAACAAACCCGGATAGCACTTGTTACAAAGCCTGCCAGGTATCTGGCAGGCTTTACTTTTCTCTGCGTAACTCATTCGTTACAAAAAAACGACCACTGTTACATAAGAATTGCCATACTTCAGGCATTGCCCTTTTGCCAAAGTATGATGCGAGCCAGATTTTCCGCCTTCAAAACCAGATTATCCATCAGCAGTTCGTGGCTTTTGTTCCTGTCCGCGTTTTACTTTGCTACGGTTTTGAATCTCAGCTTGTGGCAATTCATTTATACCCGGCTTGAATTCGACAGCTTAAGCAATGTGCTGTTGGCCGCAGTCTTTCCTGTGCTGCTGTGTACGGTTCTTTTGCTGTTACTCAGCTTTATCTGCTGGCCCTATATTTCCAAAGCGGTTATCGCTACCCTGCTTTTGGTTTCAAGCGTAGCGAATTACATGATGTTCCAGTACGGCGTGGTCATCAATTCCGAAATGATCCGCAATGTCTTTGAAACCAATACAAGGGAAGCGATGGATCTGCTTTCTTTCAGCGGCATATTCTGGTTTTTTCTCACCGGTCTCGCGCCGTTTTCGCTGTTGGCCTGTTCCCGTATACGGTACCGTGCCTTTACTGAAGAGATCAGGATTCGGGCTATGATGATTGTCACCTGCCTTTTTATTGTCGGCCTGATCCTGATGGTTTCATTCAAGGATATTGCTTCCTTTGGCAGAAACCATCACCGTATGCTGCGGGTGCTCAGCCCCTTTAACTATCTCCATTCAACACGCCTGTATTTCAAGAAACAGGCCAAAGGCAAACGGCAGTATGAAATACTGGATGCCAATGCGAAGCTCGCGCCTTATGCCGATCCTTACCCTACCGTATTTATCCTGATCGTGGGAGAAACCGCCCGTTCGCGGAATTTTTCCCTTAACGGCTACGAGATCAAAACTAACCCGCGTCTCGAAAAGGAAAAGGTCATCTCCTTTCCCGATGTGGCTTCCTGCGGCACGTCCACCACGATTTCCGTACCCTGTATGTTTTCTTCCAAATCCCGCAGTCAGTTTGATGTCTATGATGAATCTCAAACGCAGAATTTTCTCGATATCCTGCAATCTGCCGGGTACCACATTCTCTGGCGGGAAAATGATGACGGCTGCAAGGGCGTGTGCAACCGGGTCGAGACGGAATACTATGTCCCGGAAAGACATCCGGGGTTTTGTGACGGAAAAAGCTGTTTTGACGAAGTGATGCTGGATGACCTGGATGATTACCTGCGGGGCGTGACAAAAGACACCTTCATCGTGCTGCATACCATCGGGAGCCACGGCCCAACGTATTACCAGCGCTACCCGGCAGAATTTCGCAAATTTACGCCGACATGCGATACCTCAGACCTGAAAAGCTGCACGCAAGAGGAAATCGTCAATACCTATAACAATTCCCTGCTTTATACAGATCATGTGGTTGCTGAAACTATCGGCATTCTGAAGCGGTTCCCTTATTTTGAGTCGGGGCTTCTGTATGTTTCCGACCACGGGGAATCGCTGGGAGAAAACAACATTTACCTGCACGGCCTTCCCTACAGTGTTGCGCCGGATGAACAGAAAAAAGTGCCGATGGTGCTGTGGATGTCTGACAACATGGTCAAGTACGATCACCTGGATTACCAGTGTATCGTTAAAAACGCCTCAAAAAGCGTGTCCCACGATAACCTGTTCCACACCCTGATCGGGCTGATGGAGGTCAATTCCTCCCTTTATGACGCTTCGCTGGATATTTTTGACGCCTGCCGAAAAAAGCCGTTGCCCAAATGCGGGCAGGAAGGCGTCAAATGCGGGAGCCAGCCCGCATCGCTTTGAACCTATTCTTCTTCGGGTAAAAACTTTTCGATGCGCTCATAGTTCTCATCAACCAGCCGGGCGGGTTCGGCGCCCCGGACAAGCATTTTTGGCAGCAATTCCAGGGCTTCACGGATTTTCACGGCTTCACCGGTTTCGCAGGCAGCGGGCTTTTGGCAATAGGCGTGATAGTCGTTTTCCGCTTGAAGGAGGTCTTCCGGGCGATGGCTCATCCAGGGGGTATTTTTCCCCAGCCCATCTTCCCCTGCCAGCAGGTCGTCTGCCAGGACGATCATTTTGTCCATGATGGCGCACATCCGGTCAAGATAGGCCTGGCCTTTGGCCCTGTTTTCACTGTATTGTGCATGAAGGGTGGCAAAATCCTGCCCTGCTTCCAGACCCAGCGGCGTATAGGCTGCCAGCTTGCCCTGTCCCTGGAGGGCGTATACCCGGAAAGGAAGTGCCTTGTCCCGCTTGAAGTTCAATTCGTCTTCCGAGCAGGAGGCTTGTGCCGCGCCCTGAATACCCAGCGCCATCAGGAGGCCAAACAGGATCGTTTTTTTCATTTTCCTTTCCCCTTTATTCGGGATTTCCCGGATCAATGTCCTCCACCGCGACTACGGAGCGCGCCCGGCCTGGGCACCACGCAAACGGCAAAGGCGGCAATAAGCATCAGGATACTGACGGTCATCATGATTTCGTTGGTGGCGAGCATGACGCTCTGGTTGGTGACCATGTTATTCAAAAGCGCACGCCCCATTTCATGCGACATGCCTGAGTCTGCAAGCTGGCGGAAATACGCTCCTGCCGGGTCGATCAACCCGGATAACTCGGCATGCAGGTAGTTTATTTTATCTTCCCATTTTGTGGTGACAATGGAGGTGGCTATGGCACCTGCCAGGGTGCGAACAAAACTCATGAGCCCGGCTGCCGATGCCGTTTCATTTTCATTCACGCTTGCCAGTGCGAGCCCGGTAAGCGGGACAAAGAAGAAAGGCATGCCCAGCCCCAAAAGCAGGATCGGGCCGACAATCCACCAGTAGCTCACATCTGTCGTATAAAAGGAACGGGAAAAAGCGATGATGGCCAGCCATGTCACGCCGCAGAAAACCAGCTTGCGGGGATCCAGCCGCCTTGACAGGGCTGCCGCCAGGGGCGCAACCATGAAAGAGGTGACGCCGCTCCAGGCCGTGGTTTTCCCCGACCATGTCGGGGTATATCCCATATAGGATTGCAACCAGAGTGGTGTCAGGACATTCTGCCCAAAATGGCAGCCAAAGGCGAGCGCGAGCGTGAAAAGACAGGCCGAGTACCCCCGGTGCCGGAATACCCGAAGGTTGACGATGGGATGTTCTTCTGTCAGTTCCCATATCAGGAAAGCCAGGAAACCAATGACCGCCGTGATTGCCAGCCCGAGGATGTAGTTGGAGGAAAACCAGTCCAGATCCTTGCCTTCGTCCAGCATCAGTTGCAGTGCGCCTACCCAGATAATGAGGAGAATCAGTCCCACAATATCAATGGACGCCTTTTCGGTTTTCTGGGGGAAATGTCCGAGCATCTGCCAGACAAGCCAGCTACAGATAACGGCAATAGGCACATTGATGAGGAAAATCCAGTGCCAGGAGTAGTTGTCACAGAGCCAGCCTCCCAATATCGGGCCGAGTACCGGGGCGACGACGGTTGTCATGGCCCATAGCGTGGTTGCTGTCATGGCCTTTTCACGGGGGAAAATGCGTAAAAGCAGTGTCTGGGTCAGGGGCATCATCGGGCCACCGGCCATGCCCTGGAGTACGCGCGCGCCAACCAGGAGGCCCAGTGAATTGGCCAGACCACACAGGGCGGAAAAAATACCGAACAGGAACATGGCTACCGTAAACGCCCGGACAGAGCCGAAACGCGACGCCAGCCAGCCCGTGAGTGGAACGACGATGGCTTCGGCAACCGCATAGGAGGTGATGACCCAGGTTCCCTGGCTGGTACTGGCGCCAAGACCGCCTGCAATACTGGTCACTGACACATTGGCAATCGTCATGTCGAGAACCGCAATGAAATTGGCCATCGAAAGCAGGATGGCCATCAGCCACAGCTGTTTTCCCTGGAATGGCTTGTCTATGATGGGCATTCGCTGCTTTCCCTGCGTTTTCCGGGATGATTATTTCGCTTCGCGCGTGTCAACCGTCACTGTCATGGACAGTCCGACCGACAGCGGATTGGCTTTCAGTTCTTCCGGGGCAAGCTGGATTCGTACAGGCAGGCGCTGGACAACCTTGATCCAGTTTCCGGTGGCATTTTGTGCCGGGATGATGGCAAAAGCCGAGCCGGTTCCGCCGGAAAAGCCTTCTACAATGCCGTTGTACATGACGGATTTGCCGTAAAGGTCGGCGTACAATCTGGCTTTCTGCCCGTTGCGTACCCGTTCAAGCTGCCCTTCCTTGAAATTGGCGTCAACGTGTATTTCCTGCACGGGCACGACAGAAAGCAGGACAGCGCCCGCTTCGACACGTTGCCCGACCTGGACAGCGCGTTTGGCGATGACGCCGTCCATCGGGGCGCGCACAATCGTGCGCCCGAAATCAACCTGTGCCTGATCCACGCGTGCTTTGGTCTGTTCTATGGCTGCCTTGGCAGCCTGAACGGCGGCTTTGCCTGACGCAAAGGCATTCTGGGCTTTGGTCAGTTCATCACCGGATACGGAGCCGTCCCTGACAAGGGTGCTTCGGCGTTTGAGATCGATCTTTGCCCGCGCGTAATCGGAGTCGGCGATGGCAAGCTGGGCAACCGCATGTTCGGCATCGGCTTTTGCCTGTGCCAGGGCCAGCCGGGCATCCACGTCGTCAATGACGACCAGGACATCCCCGGCTTTCACGTTTTGGGTATCGACTACCCTTACCTCCTTGATCGTGCCGCCGGTCGAGGGGGTGACCTGTGCGACTTCCACCGCGGTGTAGGCATTGTCTGTCTCAATAAAGTAAGAGCCCCAGAAAAACCAGTAAAGCCCCCAGACGACAAGGCAGGTAAACACAGCACATCCCAGGAGGATGAAGCCTTTCTTGCGGCGCACACGGGCCGGTTCGACAAATCTGGCTGGTTTTTCAGTTTCTTGCGTCATAAATGTCTTTCATTCCTTGTTTTCCGGTGGTGCTGCAGGTGCGGTATACCCGCCTCCCAGTGCTTTGATGAGCGCGACATCCAGGGTAAATGAACGGGAGTGGAGATCGCTTTGCATGCGCATGTTGGTCAGCAGGATTTCTTCTGCCGCCAGCACTTCGATGTAATTGGAAAGGCCGCCGTTATAGCGGTTGTTGACAATGCGGTGCGCCTCGCGTGCCGCCTCTACCGCCGCATCAATTTTGGCCAGTTGCTTGCCCAGCGCCCTCTGGCTGGTTGCAGCATCCGCCACCTGCTGCAAGGCCTGTGTCAGCGTCAGGTTGTAACTGCCGATGGCCTCTTCCAGGTCGGCCTGGGCAATAAAAAGCTGCGCGCGCAGGCGACCGCCATTGAAAATCGGGAGGGTAACAGCCGGGCCAATTGCGCCAAAATCTGCGCCTGAACTTCCCAAGTGATTAATGCCCAGCGCCTGAAGCCCGATAAAGGCTGCCAAATTTACATTGGGATAAAAGTCGGCTTTGCGCTGTTCAATGGTACTGACAGAAGATTCCACCCGCTTTTTTGCTGCCACAATATCAGGGCGTCTTCCCAGAAGCGCCAGTTGTATTTCTTCAGGCAGGCCGAATTCCTTATCCATCCTGAGACCGGGGCGGGAAATGGCAAGCCCCCGATCCGGCCCGGCGCCCATTAGGGCGGCCAGCCTGTTTTTCTGCAGGGTGATGAATTCATCCAGTTCCAGGATTTCTTCTTCAACCGCTGCCAGGCGAGCCTCTTCTTGCCGGACGCTGGCAAGGGTTTCCATGCCTTCCCTGAAGCGGTTCTTAAAAAGTTTCAGGTTTTTGCTGCGTAAATCGATGGCGGCGGCAACCGTATCGCGTGCCGAATACAGTCGGGCCAGGTCGCCATAAGTTGAGGCAATGGAAGTGGTCAGTAACAGTTGGGCTTCTGCCCGGTCTGCCGCAGCAGCATCAGCGGCTGAAGTGGCTGCGGCCAGGGCGGCACGGTTTTTCCCCCAGAAATCGATTTCCCAACTGAAATCAAGGCTGACCTGCCCATAATCACGCCACCCGTGCTTGGCATTTTGGCCCATCGTGTACTGGTAGCTCTGTTTTTCCAGCGAAAGAGCCGCATTGGCATTCACATCCGGGTAAAGCGCAGAACCGGCCAGTTCGGCAACGGAAACGGAACGCCGCAGGCGGGCTTCCGCAATCGTCATATTGGGGGAATTGGCAAGCCCTTCTTCTATCAGAAGATCAAGCTGTCCATCGCCGTATGCCGTCCACCATTTGTCAGCAGGCCAGTTCGGGTTATTCCCTTTCAGGGTTTCATCGGCCTGGTATGCCTCAGCGGGTTTCATTTCCGCATGGTTTGTCAGATCCGGCATCCAGGCGCAGCCTGCCAGGAAACAACTGCACAGCACAGCCGGGCAATAACGAAGCAGTTTTGTATAAAACCACCCGGCAGGAAGGGGATTTATTTTTTGCATATTATTCTATAAAATTGAACCGTACTGTACAGTACAAATAATACGCAAAAGAAAATGACAGTCAAGCGGCTTTTCTCATTTTTTAATCGATATGACGAGCAAAACCAAAAGCAGGAAAAGGCAGGCCATTCTGGATACGGCCATCCAGGTGTTCAAGGAGATGGGGTTTCATAATGCTTCCATGAATATCATTGCGGCCCGGGTTGGCGGTTCCAAGACGACGCTGTATAACCACTTTCCCTCAAAGGAAGCGATATTCCTGGAAGTGGTGCGCGGCGTGGCGATGATGCCGGATATGGAAACCAGCCCGATAGGGGCAAGTGTCCTGACTGAGGCTTCTCGAAACCGCATCGATACCGCTTTTCTTGCCTTGCAGGACGCACCGGAAGACGTACGCGCCACCCTGCTCCGGTTTGGGGAAAATTTTCTTGGCTTTCTGTATACACCGGAAACCCTGACGATCCGGCGCCTGTTTTTTGCTGAATCCCGTCAATCGGAAATAGGCCGGATTTACTATGAAAACGGCCCCCAGAAAGCCCTCACGCGGCTGGCAGACTACCTGGAAAAAGCCATGCATGCAGGCAAGCTGAAAAAAACGGATGCCCGGCTTGTGGCTGCCCAGTTTCGCAGCCTTCTTGAAGCGGAAGGCTACGAATACTACCTGCTGGGGATTGAGGCTCCCCTGCCCGCCAAACGGATCAGGGAAATGGCCGAAGCGGCGGTGGATGTTTTTATGGCCGCTTACGGGATTGCCTGAAAAAATCAGGTTTCGATCAGTTCGATCCGGTAGCCGTCCGGGTCAACCAGAAAGGCAATCACGGTGGAACCGCCCTTGACCGGGCCGGGTTCGCGGGTGATGGTGCCGCCCTTTTCCCGGATACGGTCGCACATGGCATAAATGTCTTCTGTTCCAATGGCGATATGGCCGTATGCCGTACCCATGTCGTAGCTGCTGACGCCATAATTCCAGGTGAGTTCCAGTTCGGCATGTTCGGGATTGCTGCCGTAGCCCAGGTAAGCCAGGGTGTATTCAAATTCAGGGTTGTCCTTGGTTCTCAAAAGCTTCATGCCAAGCACGTTGGTATAAAAATCAATGGATCGCTGTAGGTCGCCGACCCGGATCATGGTGTGAAGAAATCGCATGAATATCCTTTCTGATCTGATTGTTTTTAATGGTTTAATTCGTTTCTGCGAAAACGTTATCCTGTCCAGTCCCGGTCGCTTGTCCAGATGGCTGTCCTGGCTGCCAGCGATTGGGGAAGATCTAAAATCCGCTGGTTTTCCGAACCGCGAAAGCGCAGCGAAAGATTGCGCTTTTTGATCTGGAACGGCCCGTCAACGAGTATATCGGCAAATGACAGGAGAAGAAGAGCGTCCGGGTCATTTTCCCTGAAAATCTCTTCCAGCGTATAGCCGGTATAAATGGCAAGATCCAGCCCGTCTTCGCGGATCATCTTCGCCAGCGGCAAAAGGGATGCCGCGAAAAGCAGGGGCTCTCCCCCGCTGAAGGTTACGCCTGTCAGGATCGGGTTTCTGCGTATTTTCCCGATCAGGTCTGCCACGGTATAGGGCTGCCCGCCTTCGAGCGGCAGGGATTGGGGATTATGACATCCAGGGCATGCCCGTGGGCAGCCCTGGACAAAGAGGGCGAAACGCAGGCCGGGGCCGTCTGTTATCGAGTCATTTTCTATGCCTGCGACACGGATGGTCTCAGACATTGTGCTTGACACGTTCGGACTCTTCTGCCCGTTTGGCGTTGTTGAAGCGATCCAGCGTGCCGACCAGGTAACCTGTGATGCGACGGATGCGCTCAAACTTGAGATTGCTGTCTTCGTCCTTGCGGCCACACTGCGGGCATTCATCGTTAATGATGCCGTTATAGCCGCAAGCCGGGTCGCGATCAACAGGATGGTTGACGGAACCATATCCCACGCCGGCGTCTTTCATGGCACGCACGATTTTTTCAAATGCCTTGACGTTGTTGTTGGTATCACCGTCCAGTTCGACATAGGTGATGTGTCCGGCCGCCGTCAGGGCATGGTAAGGTGCTTCGATCTGGATTTTCTCAAAGGCCGATATCGGGAAATGCACCGGGACATGGAATCCATTAGTGTAGTATTCACGGTCGGTTACGCCTTCAATGGCGCCAAACTTGCGTTTGTCCATCCGGACAAAACGGCCGGAAAGCCCTTCTGCCGGGGTCGCCAGAAGCGAGAAATTCAGGCCGGTCTCTTCTGTTTTCCGATCCAGGAATTCGTTCATGAACCCAATAATCTCCAGCCCCAGGTTGCGGGATTCCGGCGATTCGCCATGATGCTTGCCGGTCAGGGCAACCAGGGTTTCTGCCAGGCCGATAAAGCCGATCGACAGTGTTCCGTGCTTGAGCACCTCATCCACCTCATCGTTTGGCCCCAGTTTTTCTGAACCGATCCAGATGCCCTGCCCCATGAGAAACGGGAAATTCCGGACTTTCTTGGACGACTGGATCTTGAAGCGATCCAGAAGCTGTCCGGCAACCAGTTCCATCTTGCGTTCCAGTTCGTCAAAAAACCATTCAATACGGCCGTTGCTGCTCAAGGCGATGCGTGGCAGGTTGATGGAGGTAAAACTCAGGTTGCCGCGCCCGAAAGCAATCTCGTTTTGCGGGTCAAAGGAATTACCCATGACGCGGGTTCGACACCCCATATAAACGGCTTCAGTCTCCGGACGGCCCTCTTGGTAGTACTGCAGATTAAAGGGGGCGTCCAGGAAGGCAAAATTCGGGAAAAGCCTTTTCGCGCTGACTTTGCAGGCAAGCTGGAAAAGATCATAATTCGGTTCGCCCGGATTGTAGTTCACGCCTTCTTTGACCTTAAAAATATTGATCGGGAAGATCGCGGTTTCGCCATTGCCCAGGCCGGATTCGGTTGACAGAAGGATGTTGCGGATAACCATGCGCCCTTCCGGCGAGGTATCCGTGCCGTAATTGATGCTGGAAAACGGGGTTTGCGCGCCAGCCCGGCTGTGCATGGTATTGAGATTGTGAACCAGTGCCTCCATAGCCTGGCGCACGTCACGGTCTGTCTCGGCTTCGGCGTTTTCCCGGGCAAAAGCCTGGATGGCCGACAGGATGGCGGCGTCCGGCACGATGGCAGAAAAAACCGCTGTTTCTGCTTTGCTGAAGTCTTCCGTCATGGAAAGGCTCGGGAAAAAGCCTGACGTTTTTTCAATCGTCTCAAATTTTTCCTTGACGGCATCCTTCGTCAACTGGACGGCTGGCGCCAGCAGTTTCAATGCCTTGGTGAAATTGGAGATGTAATTTTTCCGGTAGGATTTTGCCACGCCCAGGGCAAGGCCATAATCAAAATTGGGGATGCTTTGCCCGCCATGCTGGTCGTTCTGGTTGGACTGGATGGCAATACAGGCCAGAGCGGCATAGCTCTGGATGCTGTTAGGCTCCCTCAAATTGCCGTGTCCGGTGGAAAAGCCGCCTTCAAACAGCTTTTTGATGTCGATCTGGCAGCAGGTTGTTGTCAGGGTATAGAAATCGAAATCATGGATATGGATGTCCCCTTCTGAATGGGCTTTTGCCTGATGGGGGGACAAAATGAAATTCTCGTAGTAGTTTTTTGCGCCTTCGGAACCATACTTGAGCATGACGCCCATCGCTGTATCGCCGTCAATATTGGCATTGTCCCGCTTGATGTCGCTCAGGTTGGCATCCTTGTTCGTCAGCTCATCAAAAATACGCATGAGGCTGGTATTGCGGGAACGGATTTTGCTGCGCTCGGAACGGTACAGGATGTATTTCTTGGCGACATACGCGTAACCGTTATCCATCAGAACCGTTTCAACCGTATCCTGGATATCTTCAATGCTGGGGGAATTGCTGTGAAACCGCTCTGTGAGCATTTTTTCCACGCCTTTGGCAAGCCGCATGCCTTCATTCGGATTGGCGCGATTGCAGGCTGCCAGGGCTTTATTGATGGCTTCTGCAATTTTGACAATGTCATAGGGAACCATCCTGCCATCCCTTTTCTGGATGCTATGGAACATGGTTTCGCTACCCCGGAGGATTTTTCTCGTCTTGTTTTCGGTATCCGGCTGCTGGGCGGTCTGGAGCATAATTCTTTTCCCTGAAGTTTTTTATCTGAATTTTGGCATTGACACCCGCATTATATCTGCCATTTCAAAATCCTTCAGGCACCCCCGGCGTTTTCCGGAAGCTTCACATAAAGCAAGTATTAGCGCGGGTTTTAATCGCATTTCAAAACAAGCGCCATGCCGCAAGGCGGCATAAAATGGTCACCCAAAAAGAAAAGGAAAATCCGTGTTTCTTGACCTGGGTCAATTTGCGGGCAGGTTTTGTCCAATGAACATATTGAAAGCGGATATGCCCTCTATCCGCGACTGCCCGATATAATAAAAAGACAACAATAACGCTTTTATCGTGTTTGGGCGGGTTTGTCCTGAATTTTTAACGACGTCACCTCATGCTTTCCTATATCTGGTTCCCCTTTATTATCAGCATGGCTTCCGGCTACATGTTCATGAGCCTGGCACCGCTGACACAGCAGTTCATGGCGCTTTTTGGCGTGGGGTATGCCGGGCTTTCGCTTTTTTTGAGTGGCCTGCTCTGGGCGCATTCCTTCGTGCAGTTGCCTGCCGGGCTCGTTCTCGACAGGCTGGGCATTTACCGGGGATTTCTGATTGCTGTCGTTATCGCCCTTCTTGCCAATCTCCTTCCCTTTCTTGCACCGGAAAGCCTGGCGTTGGCAACCGCGCTCCGTTTTTGCGCCGGGTTGAGTTCAGGGCTGATGTTCCTGGCCGGGGTCAAGATCACCGGTATGATGGCGCCTCCCGGTAAAATGGCGCAGGCGCAAGGCATACAGGGGGCGGCTTTCAGCCTGGGCATCATGCTGCCCTATCTTACCCTGCCGCATCTGGGAAGCGAGGCTTGGCGGTTTTCCTACTGGATTCCTGCCCTGTTGATACTCCTTCTTGTAGTTGCTTCAACGAAGCTCCCTGCCAATGTGCGCCACGCGGGAAGTGCATCCGCATCGACAGCAAAAGACCTGTGGCAGGCCGTCAAATCCATTTCCACGTCGCGTTCCATCTGGATGCTCGGCATTTTTCATGGTTTTTCCTACGGTACGCTCAATAACCTGGGGCAATGGCTGCCTTCCATTCTGGCGGATATGGATGGCAAAGGCGATGTCGCCGCCTGGAGCCTGGGAACGGCTGTCGTGCTTCTGATCGGCACCCTGGCGCGCGCTTTTGCGGGTACCCTCCTGCGCTGGCATTCACGGAGCCGGATAACCAATACCGCCGTTATCCTGATTGCCATTCTTTATATTGTGCTCGGCCTGACGGGCAACCCTTGGGTTGGGCTTGGCGCCGGAATGGTTCTGGCCTGGCTTGGGGGCGCCAATTACGGTTCCATCTTCAGCCTGACCGGCCAAAGCGTTTCCCCTGCCTATATGGCAACCGCATCCGGCTTCATGAATTTCGTTGCCAATATTGCCAATGTGCTTTTGACCGTCATTTTCGGGACGGTTCGGGAATATTCCGGCAGTTTCAGCATGGCCTTGTGTGCGGCAGGCATTGTTGCCTTCCTTTTCTGGATGGCGGGACACCGCATTATCAGCAGGATGGACAGTACGACAGTGTCATGATCAAGTGCCTCGTCATGTTGATCCGCCCGTTGCGGTTGAATGTGATTCCCTCTTTTTTCAGCAGTTCCCGTTGCCTGGCAGTAAAGTCGTGTTCAGGAGAAAGGACTCCAAGGCGGTTGACGACACGATGCCAGGGCAGCTTGCGGTTTTTCGGGGCGGCGTGCAGGGCATAACCGACCTGCCGCGCGTAGCGCGGCCTGCCGAGAAGCATGGCAACCTGGCCGTAAGTAATGACACTGCCGTAAGGCACCTGTTCAACAACCTGGTATACCTGTTCGAAAAACGACAAATCGGGTACAGGGGCTTTTTTCATCCTGTTTTCATGAAGGCGTCATGCGGATTTTCACCGAAGTATAACCATTGTTTCATTTGCAGTCGTGGCAACCGTTGTATTTCATGCATAAATGTCAGGGAATTACCCTGTTTTTTTATTTTTTATCTTAAAATGCATATGGTTGAGGCACATAAATTTCTATAGAGCAACATTATCAATCGAGAGCCGGGAATGACCGAATCCATCAAGGAAGTCAATGCATCTTTTGAAGACATGAATCTCAAGGTGGATGATCGCCTGCAACTGGTTGCTTATCGCAGCGCAAAAATCGAGTATTACTGTTCCCTGATCGGGTATGAACCAGGCAAATACCTGTTTGTCACCATGCCGCAGGAAAACGGGAGCCAGACGATATGGTTCAGCGCGCCGCTCAGGATGGGTGAACGGGTTGATGTGCGTTTCTTTTCCGGCGTTTCCATTTTTGATTTTTCCTCAAGCGTCGAATTTATCCACACGCGGCATAACTTCCTGGAGCTGGCTTTCCCTGCCGAAGTCCGCACATTTCTGCTTCGCAAAAACCTGAGAATCAAGGTAAAGATGCCTGTCCGCATTTCCCAGATAAACGAGCAGGAACTGCCAGACCCGATTATCGCGACAGCGCTCGACATGAGCATTTCGGGCGTTATGCTCAGGAGCGACAAGCCGCTTGGCGCTGCAGATGACATCATCAATATGGCTTTCGTGGTAAAGAACAAATTCACCAATGAAAACACGCTTGTCGAGGTTTTGGCGACTATTCGGAACTGCCGCGAAGACGAAGGCCCGCAGGGCAATATGATGTACAAACACGGTATTTTGTTCAAGGAACTCAAGCCGTACTACTATTCGATGCTGCAACATCACATTAACGACCAGATTCTGCAAGGACGGCAGGCTTTCTGATCTTGCTGTTTCATTTTCTTTTTGGCGGCATCTTATGACACCGGCAGTCCTTATCCTGGAAAAAAATAAAATCCCTTTTACCCTGCATGAGTACGACCATGACAGTGACGAGCGGCATTTTGGCGAAGAAGCGGTCAGGAAACTGGGGGCAAACGGCGACCAGTTTTTCAAGACGCTCCTGGTTTCACTGAACGGCAACCCGAAAAACCTGGCCGTGGCGGTAACGCCGGTTCCAGCGCAACTGGATTTGAAGAAGGTGGCAAAGGCTTTTTCTGCCAAAAAGGCGGAAATGGCCGATCCCCAGATGGCGCAGCGTATCACGGGATATCTGCTTGGCGGCATCAGCCCGTTAGGGCAAAAGAGGCTCCTGCCAACGGTGATTGATGCGGATGCGACCCTTTTCCCGACCATTTTTGTGTCAGGCGGAAAGCGCGGCCTGAGCATTGAGCTTGCCGCAGAAGACTTGAACCGGCTGACAGCCGCTATTTACGCGCCTATCGCAAAGCTGGATTAAAACAGGAACGCCGCCAGTCAATCTGTTACTGGCTGCATTTTGTCATGAAGGAGTTTATTCGATGGAAAAACAGTTCAGGGAGGGCATGACGTGTTCCGGTGAGGTTGTCTACGGTTGCAGCGGCAACATTGGCACCAACACCATCACCGTCATAAAAAGGGATGGCAACAACGTCACCTACCGGCAAAACTTCGGCCTGGCTGACGGCCAGACCCTTGTTTCGCCGATCCGGACGGATGAAAAATGGGGGGAATTCATTGCCATTGGCGATGACCGCTTCTTCGCTTATTCCGTATAAGAGAAAGGCCTGACCGCTGCCTTTGCGTTCTCAGGTCTTTCTTATCATGCAGCAACGTAAGAAACGCCTTTTACTTCAAATCCCGCGGCTGTCACAGCCTCGCTCATCTGGGCGGCGGATACCTCTCCTTCTGACACCACACGGGCTTCCATCTTTTCCAGATCGACTTCGGCCTTGACGCCCGGCAGCGCATTTAACGCTTTTTCAACCGAAGCCTTGCAGTGGCCGCAATTCATCCCTTCTATGCTGATTTTATGGGTAAGAGACATCGTTTCTTCCTTTCCTTGTTGTTGGTAAATGCCTTGGCCGGCTCCCGGCATATCAGGCATGGCGCTTTTCTGAAAGAGATTGAGCCTCAAGGCGTTTACCACAACGAAAACGCTGGACAGGCTCATGGCAGCTGCAGCCATCATCGGATTTAAGGTCAGCCCGAAAACCGGATAGAGAATACCCGCTGCGACGGGAATGCCAATAATATTGTAGAAAAAGGCCCAGAAAAGATTCATCCGGATCGTGCCGAGCGTGGCACGGGAAAGATCATATGCTGTCACGGTATCGGCAATATCGCTTTTCATGAGAACCACATCGGCAGATTCTATCGCAACATCGGTTCCGGCGCCAATTGCCATGCCGACATCTGCCCGGGCAAGGGCCGGGGCATCGTTGATGCCGTCGCCGACCATCGCAACCCTTTTACCGGCATCCATCAAACGGCGGATTTCGCCATCTTTTTCCTGAGGCATGACTTCGGCAATAACGCGATCAATCCCGACCATTTTCCGGATGGCTTCCCCTGTTGCTGTATTGTCGCCGGTCAGCATGACAACCTCAAGGCCGCGTTCTTTCATGGCAGCGACAGCCGCGCGACTGGTTTGCCGCGGCAAATCCGCCAGCGCCAGGATGCCGAGAAGCCGGGAATCGCTGGCAAAGTAAAGCGGTGTCTTGCCTTCGGCGGCAAGAGAGGCCGGTATCCCACCTGCAGGCCTCAGGTCAACCCGGTGTTTTTCCATCAACCGCCGGTTTCCGGCAAGGCAGGTCTTTTCGGCAACCCGGCCCAGCAACCCCAGCCCGGATAACGCCTCAAAACCACTGACCGTCACCAGGGAGAGGCGTCGCTGTTTTGCTTCTTCCACAATGGCCTGTGCCAGGGGATGTTCCGAGCGCGATTCCAGCGCAGCGGCCAGCGCCAGCAAGGCGTCCTCCGTGATGCCGAAAGGAAGGATATCGGTCAGGTGCGGTATGCCCTGTGTGAGGGTGCCGGTCTTGTCCAGCACGACCGTGTCAATGTGGCAGAGGTTTTCCAGTGTCCGGGCATTCTTGTACAGAATCCCTTCCCTGGCGCCTCTTCCTGTTCCCACCATGATTGCAACAGGTGTTGCCAGCCCCAGGGCGCAGGGACATGAAATAATCAGGACGGAAATTGCCCTCGCCAGTGCAAATTCGATGGGCGGCCCCATCAAAAACCAGGCCAGAAAGGTTAAAAGCGCTATACCAATGACCACGGGGACAAAAATACCGCTGATCCTGTCGGCCAACTGTGCAATCGGAGCTTTTGAGGCACTGGCTTCTTCGACAAGGGCAATAATCCGGGATAGCGTTGTCTCTTCCCCCACCCGTTCGGCGCGCATGGTGAAATAACCGCTGGTATTCAAGGTGGCCCCCGTTACCGTGTCCCCTGGCCCTTTTTCAACAGGCAGGCTTTCCCCTGTCAGGGCGGACTCGTCCACGGCTGAAATGCCATCCAGGACGATGCCGTCTACCGGTATTTTCGATCCCGGCTTGACGGCAAGCGTATCCCCCACCCGCACGGCTTCCAGCGGGGTTTCCTGTTCCAGGCCGTCACGCAGCACCAGCGCGGATTTTGGCGCTAGATTCAAAAGCGCGCCAAGCGCTGCGCTGGTTTTTCCCTTACTGATGGCCTCAAGTGTCCTGCCAAGCGTAATCAGCGTCAGGATCATGGCGGCGCTCTCAAAATACAGGTCATGCCGGTAATGAGCGGCAATGGCTGGCTGGCTATTACCCAACGCCCAGCCGATCCGGTATAGCGCGATGATCCCGTAAAACAGTGCCGCAGACGAACCCAGCGCGATCAGGCTGTCCATATTCGGGGCGCGATGCCAAAGGGAACGAAAACCGGCAGAAAAATAACGGCGGTTGACGACAACAATCGGGATACAGAGCAAAAGCTGCGTCAGCGCGTAACTGATGCTGTTTTCCACGCCAGCCAAAAAAACGGGCAGCGGCAGGCCGGCCATGCTTCCCATGCCCACGTACATGAGCGGCAGCAAAAAGGCAGCGGAAATCCAGAGCCGTATCTTCATGGCCAGCAATTCGGCCTGTACCGGGTGGTGAGGGGGTGTTTGCGCTGGTGTTTTTCCGGCTTTTTCATGGAGCGTGGCACCATAACCGGCCTGGCTGAGTGCATCCGTAATGGCCTGCGGGGTCACAAGGGATGCGTCATATTCTGCCTGCATGCTGTTGGTGAGCAGATTCACTTCCACATGCTGCACGCCCGGGAGTTTTTGCACGGCTTTCTGGACATTAGCGACGCAAGCCGCGCAACTCATGCCCGAAACATCAAAACGATCCTTGCTCATACCCGTCTCATCCTTTTTTCCATTCAGCGGAAAATACCCTGGGAAGCGTGAAACAATGAAAAACAGATAACATGATGTTTATATTGTAACGCATTAAAATAATTGACGTTTTTTGACACGGGCTTGCGATGTCCCTTCCTGCGGTACAGGATACGGCAACAGGTGAGAATCATACAACTTTATCGGCAAGCGGGTAAAATACCCCTTTTGTTTCATTTTTCCCGCTTACTTTCCGCTCCTGAAAGAACGGGATATCGGCAAGCTGACCATGACAACCACCCAGGCCAATCTGCAAGGAATTGCCGCCATTCTCATGTGGAGCACGCTGATTGCCCTTGTGCGGTCGGTCAGCCAGGCTTTTGGCGTGGCGGGCGGAACGGCGCTTATCTTCACCGCCGGCTCTATCGTGCTTTGCCTGCGGCAGGGCTTTCCCCGTATCTGGCGTATGCACCCCCTTTATGTCTGGGGATGCGGGTCGGCCTTTGTGCTGTATGAAATCCTCATGTCCCAGTCCATCGGCCTGGCAACCAGCAGCCACCAGACACTGGAAATCGCCATGATCAATTACCTCTGGCCCTGTGCCATTGTGGTTATCTCGATCTGGATCAACAAGGAACAGTTGCGCTGGTGGGTCTGGCTGGGCACACTCCTTGCCCTTGCCGGTATCTTCCTGTGCCTTACGTCAAGCAGTGATACGGATCTGGCGGGATTTGCACGCAACATCATGGCGTCCCCCCTTCCTTACGGCATGGCCTTTATCGCGGCCATTCTCTGGGGGTTTTACTGCAACCTGAGCCGCAAGTACGGGGCGGGACAAAACGCCGTTCCCTTTTTCTTCATCGTTATTTCAGCCACGCTCTGGATACGCTTTTTTGTAACGGGAAGCGAAATCAGGTCTCCGGACTGGACGGCCTGGGCCGAACTGGCCTACATCGGTGTGGTCTTTGCGCTTTCCTATGCCTGCTGGGAAAACGGCATACAGAAAGGCAACATGATCTTTCTGGCTGCCATGTCCTATTTTACGCCTGTTTTTTCGACGCTCTTTCTGTGCATATGGCTGAAAACCCTGCCCGAATCAGGGTTCTGGGCAGGGGTTGGCTTCGTTGTTGCCGGTTCCCTGGTCTGCTGGAGCGCCTCGCGCAAATCTACCTGAGTTTTTTTACGATAAAACGTTCCACCTCAGGGGGCATCTCCCCGTTTTCCCCAAAAGGGAAAAAGACCGGTTTGTCATGCACCAGGCGGGCAAGATCGTAGTTTTTCAACTGGTCAAATTGCCGGGTGACCCATTCAATCCCGGTGCGCTCAACCCGGTAGTAAAAAAGGCAGATTTCCGATGTCGGAAGCAGGATGGCTGCTGTATTTTGGGGGATATTGACCTGCCCTTTTTTGTTGAGCTGTATCTGTTCCAGCCTCCTGAGATGATTGTGCATGACGCCGAGATCATCCCGATCTGTATCCATCACCCTTTCAATCTGGCCCATGTCGTAAATAAAAATCGGCATGAATTTCCTTCCGGTCTCGTTTTTTGTCAGATAAACCGCTTATTTCAGGCGCCTGGGCTTTCCCCTTGATGGCTGTGCTGCAACATTTTCGCGCAAACGGAAAACACTGACCATCTCATCGAGATTAGCCCCCCTGTCACGAAGGCTTTCCGCTACCGCCGTTACCTGCTCCACCAATGAGGCATTCTGCTGTGTCATTTCGTCAATCTGGCTGATGGCATTACTGACTTCCTCTATACCGGCACTTTGCTGCTGGCTGGAAACGGTGATATCGCTCATGATACTATGAACCCGCTCAATGCTGTCAACCACATCCCGCATGGTGCTGCCTGCTTGCTCAACCAGCTTGCTTCCCTGACTGACTTTTTCGACGGAATTGTTGATCAGTTCCTTAATCTCGCGTGCCGCGCCAGCCGAACGTTGCGCCAGGCTCCGGACTTCCGTTGCGACAACGGCAAAGCCCCTTCCCTGCTCACCCGCACGCGCAGCTTCCACTGCCGCATTCAGGGCAAGGATATTGGTCTGGAAGGCAATGCCGTCAATGATACTGATAATATCAAAGATTTTCTGGGATGCCTCGCTGATGGCACTCATCGTATCGACCACTTCTGCCACGACTTCCCCGCCCTTGACGGCGACGTTTGAGGCTGAAACAGCCAAGTCGTTGGCTTCTTTGGCATTTTCCGCATTCATTCGGACATTGGCGGTAATTTTTTCCATCGTGGCAACGGTGCCTTCAACCGAATCTGCCTGTGCTTCCGTGCGCGCAGCCAGGTTGGCATTGCCATCGGCAATTTCGACTGAAGCCGCCGCAATCTGGTGCGTGCCTGCGCGCACTTCAGATACCATGCGCAGCAAGTTTTCCGTCATATCCTTTAACGCCTGCATCAGTTGCCCTGCCTCGTCATTGGAAGTGACTTCGATATCGGAGGACAAATCACACGCCGCAGTTGTTTTGGCAATGGAAACCGCATATTCCAGCGGGCGGGTGATTGAACGGATCAGCCAGGCTGACACGAAAATCCCGAAAATAATGGCGGCAACGATAAGCGCCGAACTCAGCATCAGGCTCTGGTTGGTAAACTCCAGTGTTGCCGCCTTGGCGGTTTGCACCGAATCCTGCCGTTTTTTGATCAGGTCAAGAAGCTTGGCCTTGATGTCGCGCCATAAAGGTGTTTCGCCCTTGTTGACAGCTTCGATAGCCTGCGTACGGTCTTCCAGCGCCAGTGCAATAATGTTGGCCTGGATAGGCTCCTGTTTTTTCCTGAGTTCGGCAATGTCCTTCAGTACAGCCAGCGTCTCAGGATCATATCCGGCAAGACTGATGGCCTTTGCCATGGCATCATTGAAATCCTTTGCTGCCTTCTCGTGGTTCTTGAAGCCGGTTTTATTGGCTGGGGCGAGAATAACATTCCTTAGTGCCTGCCCCATCTGCAAGCCCTGAGCATACATTTCTGACTCGGCTTCCAGAAGTGCCACGTCTGTCGCAAGAAAGCGCTCAAATTTGACCTGGCTCTGGTAAATGCCAAAGAGGCTTAATCCTGATGCAATGGTAAACAGAATAAATACGACCGCCATCGAGAGGGTCATTTTTGCTCTTAATTTCATATTCTTTTCCTCAAGATGGTTCAAACGGATTGGCGAAGATAAACCCGGAATAACATTTAAAGATATTATCGCAAAAACAAAAAAGTTGCCACAGGGAAATTGTGTTGTGAAGGTTTTTTAAAGAGCAGTTTACCGGCAGCTACGCGGACAGGGGCTGCCGGTAAAAAACAGGGTAAGCCGTCTTTCAGGCGACTATTTGGGGAAGGCGTTGTAAAAAACCGTTTCCTGAAGCGGTTTGCGGTCGGCATGCTTGGGACTGGGGGCGGCATCCTCAGCCGGG
>JAVBTJ010000038.1:0-10267 GCA_031556215.1 Oxalobacter sp. | reverse complement strand
TGGCCTCGTCAGACATTTTTTTCTTGATGGCCGCCATAAGGCTGCCCCTGTCTCCGGCAATCACCTGCCGCAATGTCCGCTTCGTAATTTCATCGTTTAACGACGCTTTCACAATCTGGGCAAGCCTGTCCTGCGTGCGCTGCTCATCCGCGCCAAAACTGACATAGTACAGTTTGGGATCAACAATGCGCCACTTGACGTACCAGTCCACCAGGATATTCATTTTTTCGGCGGTAATAATCCGATCCGGCTCGTGCGTTTCACTCGACAGTATCCGCTTGTCCAGGAAGACCACATTCTCGAAAGGCGATGGCAGCTTGATATTGAATCCGGGTTCTTCAATCACCGTCTTGACCTCACCCAGGGAAAAGACTATCGCATACTGTCTCTGGTCGACAACGAAAATACCGGTCAGAAAAACCAGCAGGGCAATAAGCAATCCGGCAAGGGAAATCACAAAGCGCATTATCGACCTCCCCTGTCTCTGGTTTCACGCGAACGACCGGATGCGTTTTCCGTCCGGACAGGAGGCTGGGGTAGCGCTGAAGGTGGCGCAGCCTGCGTACCCTCACTGGCTGGCTGCTGCGGCGCCTGGGCCGGAGGCTGATCCGCCGTCTGGGCCATCAGTTTGTCGAACGGCAAATACAGCAGGTTGCTGCCACTTTTGACATCCATCATCAGTTTGGTGGTATTAGAGAAAATCTGCTGCATGGTTTCAATGTACATCCGATCCCGTGTCACGCCGGGCGCTTTCTGGTATTCGGCTACGATCATTTTGAAACGCTCTGCGTTACCTTCCGCATTGGCTATCACCTGATCGCGGTACCCTTCTGCTTCCTGTATCAGGCGCGCAGCGGCACCTTTTGCCCTCGGAATAACCGCATTGGCATAGGCTTCACCCTCATTTTTCTGGCGCTCACGATCCTGCCCGGCCTTGACGGCATCATCAAATGCCGCCTGCACCTGTTCAGGAGGCTGCACCCCCTGCATGGTGACATTGGTGATCTGTACGCCTGACTGATACTGGTCAAATATCTCCTGCATCAGGCCATGCGCATCCAGTGCGATCTGGTCACGCCCTTCATACAGCACGAAATCCATCTTGTTTCTGCCGACAATCTCGCGGATGGACGTTTCAGCGACCTGCCGCACCATTTCTTCCTGGTCGCGATTGTTAAATACCCAGTCTGCCGCATTCTTCAGGCGATACTGGATGGCAAACTGGATGTCCACGATATTTTCATCGTTGGTCAGCATCAGCGCTTCTTTGGGCTGCTTGTTCTTGAGCGAGGAGCGATAGCCGACTTCCACCGTGCGCACCTGGGAAACATTGACGACTTCGTGAGTCTGGAAAGGGCTTGGATAACGCCAGTTGATGCCTGAGGACGTCATTCTGCTGTAGCGTCCGAAGGTCATGACAACACCCGTTTCACCTTCCTGGACAATAAAAAAGCCGGTTCCCATCCAGAAAAGAAAGGAAACCGTTACCAGCATGAGAAAACCGAAACGCAGCCCTTTGCGCTTGTTCAGGTCGTCATCATAATTGTTGTCGCCATCCCCCCCCTGGTCACTACCGCCCTTCTTCCTTTTAAACAGGCGATCCAGGCGTTCATTGAATTTATTCCACAGCCGGTCTATTTCCGGCGGGTCGTTTTTGTCGTAGTCACCGGAACCACGACCAAAAAGGTCGTGGAACACGGGCAGCAATCTGCGTAAACCATCTAATGAAAACCGAGCCATTCGCAACTGATCTCTAAATTATTCTATTGTCGCCCCGGGCAGTGCTTTTGCTTCTGCCACATCCGGCTGCATATGCGACCGCTTTGCCTCCAGGGCATATTCCGCGACTGCCTGCCGCAACAAATCCATGCCAGCACCGGTATGCGCACTGACCAAAATGCGTTGAATTTTACCATATTCATCCCGCTCCATGCCCGGATTTAAGCCAACAAGATCGATCTTGTTCAATACCATCAGTTGCGGAACGGCTTCTGCCCCGATTTCTTTCAGAACCAGGTTAACCTGCTCTATCTGGTCGCGGCGCGTGGGACTGGCAGCATCCACGACATGAAGCAGCAAATCGGCATGGATGGTCTCTTCAAGCGTTGCCCGGAAGGCGGCCACCAGTTGATGAGGCAATTCGCGCACAAAGCCCACCGTGTCCGAAACGACAACATTACCGGCCTCTTCCAGGTAAACCCGGCGCGACGTGGTATCAAGAGTCGCGAACAACTGGTCGGCAACGTAGGTTCCCGCCTTTGTCATGGCATTGAACAGGGTGGATTTGCCCGCGTTGGTATAACCGACGAGCGAAAAAGAAAAGGTGTGGCTCCGGCTGCGCGAACGGCGCTGGGTCTCTCGCTGCCTTTGCAGCTTTTCCAGCCGCGAGCGCAGCATTCGCACCCGCTCACCAATCAGGCGGCGGTCTGTTTCAAGCTGGGTTTCACCCGGCCCGCGCAGGCCAATCCCCCCTTTTTGCCGTTCAAGGTGGGTCCATCCCCTGACCAGCCGGGTAGAAAGGTGCTGCAACTGCGCCAGCTCAACCTGCACCTTGCCTTCGTGACTCTTTGCGCGCTGCGCGAAAATATCCAGGATCAGGCTGGTGCGGTCAACGACATTGACTTCCAGCTTGCGCTCCAGATTGCGCTGCTGCGCAGGGGAAAGCGCATGGTTGAAAATAACAAGGTCACACGCATATTGCGCAATCGCCGCCTGCACCTCGTCTGCCTTGCCGCTGCCGATGAAAAGCGCCGCATCCGGGCTTGAGCGCTTCATGGTGATGGTTGTTACCGGCTCTGCCCCTGCTGATTTGGCCAGAAGCGCCAGTTCTTCCATACTGGAAGGAAAATCACTTTTTCCGAAATCCACTCCGACAAGAAGAGCGCGTAAAACCTCACCCTGTCCCGCCGCTTTTTTTTTCGGAATATCAGGTGTTTGGTGCATCAGAATGCATGTTGACCGGCCGTGAAGGCACAACCGTGGAAATAGCGTGCTTGTATACCATCTGCGTCACGCTGTTTCGCAGCAGAACGACATACTGGTCAAATGATTCAATCTGCCCCTGCAGCTTGATCCCGTTAATCAGATAAATTGAAACGGGGACGTGTTCCTTGCGCAGAATATTGAGAAAGGGATCCTGCAGCATTTGTCCTTTACCTGTGCTCATAGTGACTCCATTAATTAATTGTTATTCGAAGTTGGAGATAAACCGGCTTTTTAAACAGAGCATAAAAATTACCGAAGACTTCTTTACTATACCGTATTTATGATCCGGTATGGTTCATTTGCCCTTTTCGGGGTCAAACGGATTTTTCCCGGTTCGGAATTCGATCTGCAAAGGCGTTCCGGTCAGGGAAAAGGCATCCCTGAAGTGCCTTTCCAGGTAACGGCTGTAATCCTGGCTGATATGATCGAGCCCGTTTCCGTGGATCACAATGATGGGCGGATTCCTCCCGCCCTGGTGCGCATAACGCAATTTCGGGCGAATGGCCCCTTTGGCGCGGGGCGGCTGCTGATGCTCAACCGCATCCTTTAACACACGGGTCAGCCTCGGCGTGGAAAGATTGGCCATTGCCGCGCCATAAGCCGCATTGATCGAGCGCATGAGCGCTGAAATGCCCGTCTGCTTTAATGCCGAGATGTAATGGAATTTGGCAAAAGACAGGAAATGCAGCTTTCGCTCGGCCTCGCTTTTGACCATGTTCCGGGTATCGGCAGGCAAACCGTCCCACTTGTTAATGCCGACGACCAGCGCCCTTCCACTTTCCAGGATAAAACCGGCAATATGTGCATCCTGATCCGAAATATCCTGCTGCGCGTCCAGCAAAAGCAAAACAACGTTGGCATCTGAAATCGCCTGCAGTGTCTTGACCACGGAAAATTTTTCAATCGCCTGAAACACTTTTCCGCGACGGCGCAAGCCTGCCGTATCTATCAGTGTGTACTGTTTTCCATCACGCTCAAAAGGAATTTCGATGGCATCCCGTGTCGTGCCAGGCATATCGAAGGCAATCACCCTCTCTTCGCCCAAAAGCGCATTGATCAGGGTGGATTTGCCGACATTGGGCCGTCCCACGATAGCCAGGCGAATGGGGCTGTCCCCTTCCGCGCCGGGCTCGTCAAGTGCTTCTTCAACAGCGGGAACGGCATTTAACGCGCTTTCCAGCATGGTATGCACGCCATCGCCGTGCGCCGAGGAAATCACCAGCGGTTCGCCCAGTCCAAGCTCATAAAAATCAGCGGTAACCGCCGTATATTTCATGCCCTCGGCCTTGTTGACCACAAGGATGACCGGCCGGCCGGATTTGCGGAGATATTCCGTGATGGATTTATCATGCGGCGTCATGCCCTGGCGGCCATCAACCATGAAAACGACCACATCCGATTCGGCAACCGCCTGTTTGGTCTGGCGGGCCATTTCCTGGAGAATGCCGTCTTTTGCAACCGGCTCGAATCCGCCTGTATCAATCACCAGAAAAGGGCGCTCGCCAACCCGGCCTTCCCCATAGTGACGGTCTCTGGTCAGACCCGGAAAATCCGCAACGAGCGCTGCCCTGGATCGGGTCAGGCGGTTAAAAAGCGTGGACTTGCCGACATTGGGCCGTCCCACCAAAGCAATAACAGGTTTCATATCAATTAATCGTCAACGCCAGAAGACGGCCGTCTGTCGTCTGTATGATCAGCTTGTCGCCGACAACAAGGGGCGTTGCCCTGATAGCCGAACCATCGGTTGCAATACGGGAGACAAAGGAACCATCATCCTTTGAAAGGAAATGGACATATCCCTTGAGATCGCCAACAGCCACCGTTTCGCCAAAAGAAACCGGTGTGGTCAGTTGCCGGTATGCGAGGCGGTCGTTACGCCATACACTTTGCCCGCGAAGATTGGAAAAGGCATAAACCGCCCCGGCCTCATCGGCGGCATAAAGGAAACTGTTATCCAGGCTGACGCCAACAGCGCAGGAGAGCTCTTTTGCCCATACACCGCCACCGCTGACAACGTCATAACAGGCGACCCGCCCCTGGAAAGAGGAGGCGCAAACCAGCCTGCCCAATACAGCGGGCATACCCGAGGTATCGGAAATGCGCTCCAGATCCGTTGTCCCGCGAGGATCGCCAACACTCACATCCCAGTTGGTGCCGCCATTGACCTGCATCACGGAAATCATCCGTCCGCCAGGCAAGGCGACAACAGCGGTCGGGCCGACAATGGCAATACCGGGAGCTGAACGCAGCATCAACGGCGGCGAACGCCGTGTCACCATCCATTTACGCTCCCCCGAATCCACGGAAAATCCGGAAATACGGTTGTCCAGCGTCCGCACGATCACCATGTCGCCGCCGACAGCGGGTGCGGAAAGGGCTTCACTCGTCAATTGCGCCTTCCACTTTGCTTTGCCATCCGAATCGAATGCCAGCAATACGCCATTTTTTCCGGCGACAACAATGGTATGACCGTCTGTACCCACCCCGGCCGTCAACGGAACACCGGCATCAATCCGCCAGACTTCGTTGCCGGTTTCCGGATTCACCCGTACAAGCGTCCCTTTTGCGGATGCCGCATAAAGACTGTCATAGGATACAACTGGCGTAAAAATGAAATTTTCAGATGACCCGATGCCAAGCGACCATGCCACGGCTGCTGTCCGTGTCTGCTGGAATTCCACCAGTTCTGCAGGCAGGTTTTTGGGCGTGACATTGGAAAAAGGATTGATCGAGTCAATCCAGGAGGAACAGCCCGATAACGACAGGGTCAGACCCAGTGCCAGAATCGTAACGGCATAACGCATAAAACTCCTCAAATTTCTCATTTCGCTGCTGCGGCGCCACCCAGATCATCCAATTTCAACTGGATCAGCACCTTGCCCGGATCGTTGGCCTCGGCCTTGGTAAGTGCGGACTGATAAGCGGCTTTTGCTGCATCGAGCTTGTCCTGCGCGTAATAAACATCGCCCCTTCTGTCTTCTGCCATGCTGGCAAAGGCATCCGGAAACTTTGTCGCCAGTACGGCCTGGGCCTCATCGTATTTTTTCCCGTCCAGCAATATCCCTGCCAGGCGAAGGCGTGCAATGGATTTATACCCGTCGCCATTGCCATTATCCACAATCCACTTCAGGCGTTTTTGCGCCACATCCGCATCCTTGAAATCGTAGGCAATACGGGCAGCAATCAGATTGGTCATGGAAGCATAAGCGGTTGAACCGAATTTCTCCTGCATGTCAGACGCAATCCGCTGCGCGCGCTCATTATCATTGGACTGGACAGCGCCCTGCATTTCATAGTACAGCTGCGATGCCTGCTCGGCCTGCTTGCGCTGGTGATTTCCCCAGAACGTCCATGCTGTATAAGCCACCAGCGCAACGATGATGATCCACGTCACCAGATTGCCGTATTGCTTCCACCAGGCCTTGATGGCCGCTAATTGTTCCTGTTCTTCGAGATCGTATGCCATGATAAGCCCATCTTTTTATTCAATGAATGCCATGTGCCGGCGCTGCACACGAACTGCCGCAGCCACACCCGCACGTTTCTTCTTCTGTTCCACTGATTATCTGGTCAACCAGATAATCGGCAACCTGCGCCAGTGGTACCAGACTCTGGTTATTTTCCATATCGGGAGAACGCAACGCCTTGACGCTGGCATTGCCTTCTTTCAGTTCATCTTCGCCCAGGAGAACGGCAAAGGTAGCGCCGCTGTCGTCTGCACGCTTCATTTGCGCCTTGAAACTGCTGCCGGATGCCGCAGGGGAGCAGTGCAGTATTACATCAAGTCCCGTGCTGCGCAAGACTTCGGCAAGGGCAAAGGCAGAAAGCATGGCCTCTTCACCCTGATGGACAATATAAACATCCGCGCCATCGGCCACATCAACGCTTCCCTGCGTTTTCATCAGGTCAATCAACCGCTCGACGCCAAGCGCAAAACCGCAGGAAGGCGTTGGGCGTCCGCCGAACATCTCGAAAAGCGGATCATACCGGCCACCGCCGCATATCGTACCCTGTGAGCCCAACTCATCGCTGACCCACTCAAACACGGTGCGATTGTAGTAATCCATACCGCGAACCAGACGCGGATTGATCGAAAACGGGATATTGTTATGCCGCAAAATCTTCTGCAGTCCCTCAAAATGCTGCAATGATTCCTGATCCAGGTAGTCCAAAAGCTTCGGGGCCGCATTCACCATCTCCTGCATCGTCGGGTTCTTGGTATCGAGAATCCGCAGGGGATTGGAATAAAGACGCCTTTTTGCATCTTCATCCAGCTTGTCGCTGTGCTTTTCAAAATACGCGATCAGATCGGCACGGTGACGGTTTCTTTCCTCGGCATTGCCAATGGAATTGATTTCGAGACGGATATGCTCAAGCCCCAGGTCATCCCACAGGCGCTGGCAAAGCAGAATCAGTTCGGCATCAATATCAGGGCCGCCAAATCCCAGCGCCTCTGCGCCGATCTGGTGAAACTGCCTGTAACGTCCGCGCTGGGGACGCTCGTGACGAAACATCGGGCCGCTGTACCATAATCTTTTCGGGCCGTTATAAGTCAGGTTATGCTCAACCACGGATCGAACCACCCCCGCCGTGCTTTCCGGCCGTAACGTCAGATTGTCGCCATTCAAGGAATCCTCAAAGGAGTACATTTCCTTTTCAACAATATCGGTTACCGCCCCCAGGCCACGGGCAAATAATGCGGTTTCTTCCACAATCGGTGTGCGAATGCGGGCATACCCATAGCTTTTCAATATGGATTCCACCGTATTTTCCAGCAATTCCCATACCGGCGCATCCTCTGGCAGGATATCATTCATCCCTTTGATGCCGAGGATTTTCCTGTTCCTGTTTGCTTTTTTATTTTCAGACATAACCCACTCTTTTTCCTGCTTTACTTCGACTGCTGACCGTAATGCGACTGTACATACGCCAGAATCATTTCCTGAAACCGGGTATCGAGATCATCGCCCCGTAACATGGTTTTTCTTTTGCCGTCCTCAAAGACCATCGCCATTGGCGTCTCGCCATTGCCGGGCAGACTGATGCCAATGTTGGCATGCTGCGATTCTCCCGGACCATTCACAATACATCCCATCACTGCGACATTCATGCTTTCCACGCCGGGATACCGGCCTTTCCATACCGGCATCTGTTCGCGCAGATAGTTCTGGGTATTGTTTGCCAGTTCCTGGAACAGCGTGGATGAAGTCCGTCCACAACCGGGGCAGGATGTCACCATCGGCACAAAATTGCGCATCCCCATGCTTTGCAGCAGTTCCTGCGCAACCACCACTTCACGCGCACGGGAACTGCCGGGCTCCGGTGTAATCGAAATCCGGATCGTATCGCCGATCCCTTCCTGCAACAGGACAGACAGGGCCGCTGCTGACGCCACGATTCCCTTGCTACCGACACCGGCTTCTGTCAGCCCGAGATGAAGCGCATACTGGCACCGGCCTGACAACTCACGATAAACCGCAATCAGATCCTGCACGGCAGAAACCTTGCATGACAACACAATCCTGTCAGCGGGCATTCCCAGTTCCTCCGCCTGGGCGGCGCTTTCCAGTGCCGACGTCACCAGCGCTTCGTACATGACGCTCTGGACAGGCCAGGGAGCCAGACGATTGGCATTTTCATCCATGATGCGCTTGAGCAAAGCCTGATCCAGGCTTCCCCAATTCACCCCGATGCGCACCGGTTTTTCATATCGGCACGCTATCTCTATCATGGCGGCAAACTGGCTGTCCCGGCTTTCACCGACACCGACATTGCCCGGATTAATACGGTATTTTGCCAATGCCTTCGCGCAATCAGGAAACTCCTGAAGAAGGGCATGACCATTAAAATGAAAATCCCCGATAAGGGGAACATGAACACCCGCCTCATCAAGGCGCTCACGAATAAAAGGAACCGCCTCGGCCGCTGCCGGTGTGTTGACAGTCATCCTGACCAGTTCAGAACCGGCCTGGGCCAGTTCGATGACCTGCCTAAGCGTTTGTTCCACATCCGATGTATCGGTATTGGTCATGGATTGCACCACAACAGGCGCATTCCCCCCGATCACAACAGGCCCGTCTTTTCCGGGAACGTGAACCGCATGCGTCTTCCGGCGGGGCGCCGATCCTGATGAAATCGGCTTTGCTTCCAGTTTCATGATGTGTTACTTCAACTCCACTCTGGCTTCAGGACTTCTTCTGACCGCTCTTAACACCAGTTGCTGCTTGCGGAACTCGGCCCGCACATTGGCTGCTTTTTCAACAACAACCGTGACAGGTTCGGTAATTTCGACTTTCTGGACATCACCGGCACGCCCATCCATTTCCTTCAGCGTTGACGAATCAGCCTTCACTATCCGGACTTTGGATGGCCCGCTGAAACGAACAACAAGGAAATGCTGCGGCGCGGCGGGAGCCGGGGCAGCCGTTGCAGGAGTCGGTGTCGCTGCGGCAGCAGGAGCCGGAAGCGGCGTCGAAGCGGCCGGGACTGGAGCAGGAGTCGGGGCCTGGGCAGTTGCCGCAGGCGCTGGCGTAGCAGTAGCAGCTGGAGCGGGCGCAACAGGCGTTGCGGCGGCTGGAGCAGCCGCTTTTTCAGGCTGTGCTGGTTCCGGGGCTTTTTCCTGTTTTTCCTGTTGAGGCGCTTTTTCCTGCTTATCCTGCCTGGCTTGTGATTGAGACTGATCCGGTTGCTTGTCTTTCTCTGGTGAAGCAGCATCTTTCGCTTCTGCCGGTTTGTCCTCTACCTTCTTTTCCGTCCCGGCTTCTATCGGCTTTCCATCCTTTGCATCCGCCTTTTCCGCCGCTTTTTGCGATTCAGGTGTTGCGGCTTTGGACGCATCCGTATCGGAAGAAGCAGACTTCAAGGCTTCCCGTTTTTTTACCTCGGCAGCCAGCTCGGTCTTCTTCTTGACAGAGAAAGAATTCGAAGAGAACCATTTCAGGCTGTGTGCGGCATAGAGTACGAGCAGTACGGCTACAATCAGGCCTATCCAGCCCGTCTTGCCCATGTTCCGTTTTTTCGCAAAGGCATTGCTTCCCTGTGCAGCCCGTTCTGCCGCGCTCTGCTTCGGAATCTGGTCAAGCTGCTTGGTGGCGGGCTCTTCCGATGAAAACATCGCTACCAGCGGTTCCGGGTCTACCTGCAGCATTTTGGCATAGGCACGAATAAAGCCACGGGAAATAGCCGTGCCATGAAGCGCCTCATAATTATCCGACTCAAGCTCACGAACACGGCGCACCGTCATCTTCAGGCTGGCCGCCACCTGCTCCTGGTCAATCCCGGC
>JAVBTJ010000036.1:0-5497 GCA_031556215.1 Oxalobacter sp. | reverse complement strand
GGTATGGGGAGAACCGTTTGCTTGCATTGGCCAACGGCGAAGGTATTCACATGTCGCCAAAAGAACTGCTGACTGCCGTCAAAGAAGACGTGGATGTTTTTGCGGGAGAGGAAGAGCAGGCAGACGACATCACGATGCTGGCGTTAGCCTATACAAAGGAGTGTCCCATGAATGAAATTTCGTATGATCCGGCGACGCTGGAATCGCTAGAAGCGGTTCAGGATTTTTTGACGAAAAATCTGAAAGGAGAGGCGCTTTCTGCTCCCTTCATGATGCACCTGCTGATTGCCGCAGAAGAAATCTACGTCAACATCGTTCATTATGCCTATCCGGGAGGCACCGGCAAGGCAAACGTTCAGTGCGCGATCCTGGAAAATCCCCGGCGTGTCATGTTGCGGTTCCAGGATTGGGGCGTTCCTTTCAATCCGCTTGAACGCGCCTTGCCCGATACGACTGCGCCGCTTGAAGAGCGCGAAATAGGAGGGCTGGGTATTTTGATGGTGCGCCGCTTCATGGACAACGTGACATACGAGCACAAAGAGGGAGCCAATATCCTGACGATGGAAAAAAATATATAAGGGGAGGCTGAATCCCGCAGGCTTCTTTTTGCGGGGAGCCATGGAATCGTTTTTCGCGTCTCCTGCGTATCTTGTCAATCCAGGGGGATTGGAGTAGATTGGGACAGCTTCTTTTTTTCCGGTATTTCCGGTTGTGCGGAGGGTATCCGGTACCTATGGTTAACATTATTTTTATTCCATGTTAAGAGCGGTTTTTCTCTTTTCGATGACGCTGCTTTTGGCGGGCTGTGCGTCGCGTGTTCCCAGCGACGCTATCCGCTCGTCTCTTTCGACGGGGTATGTGAGTGACCTGCGGGAGAAGATGGAGAAATCCCACGAGGATTTCGGCGAGTTTGTGACAGCGCTGAATCTGGCCCGTTTGTTGCAGATTGAGGGCAAGTGGAAGGATTCGATCCAGCGCTATGACGAGGCGCTGGCGATACTGGAGGAGTACGAATCCCGTGCGGAGATCAATATGCGGGAAATTGCGGCAACGACTGGCACGATTCTGCTGGCAAGGGGGGCAAAGCCGTATTACGGTACCGGGTACGAGCGTTCGCTTCTCCATACCTTCAATTCGCTCAATTATGTGATGCTGGGCGATTTTTCCGGGGCGGCGGTTGAAATGCGCAAGATGGACAAGCGGCAGGAATACTGGTTGCAGGAATCCCAGTCGCGCATTGAAAAGAGCGTCAAGGAAAATGAGGAATCAATGGCTGTGCCTGATCAGTACAGTATGCGCGACATGCTTCAGGATGAGGCGGTGCGCGACCTGATTAACAATTACCAGGATTCTTTTTCCTATGCGTTGAGTTCGATCCTGTTTCGCATTGCGGGGGACATGCAGGCGTCAGATGTGAATATGCGGCGTGCCGTTGCGTTGGACAGCAAGGCGGGAGACCTGTTCCGTCAGGCATGGCAGCCGGTAAAGCTGTCGCAGTCGTTGGCTGCACAGGGGAAAAAAGGGAAGAACCCTGCAAAGAAAACGGCAGCAAACGACAATATCGTTATTCCACAGCTTGCTCCGTTGAAGGTGACTTCGGTCGGTTCGGATGCACCGGCTTTGGGGGAGATGGCGGAAAAAGAAGCGGGTTTGCAGGAGGTGACGATTATTGCCTTGAGCGGACTGACGCCATCCCTGAAGGTGGAGCATATGACGGTCAGTTTGCCGAAGATAGGCCCAGTCCTGATTGATTTGCCGTCTTATACCCGTGCCGTCTCGGGAATGGAGCCGTATGCTTTTGCTTCCCGGACAGAGCCGATGATTTTTTACCCGCTTTTGCGTACAGACAGGCTGGCTTACCGTACCCTGCAGGATGAGGTGACTTTTGAAATGGCGTCTGCCGCCAGCAGGGCGGCTTTCCGGGCAGGCGTATCTGCCGCTGTTTATATGGGGGCCAATTCAAAAGATGAACGGCAGTATCCGCGAAATGACAGGCCATATCAAAGAAATGACAGGCAGCAGCCGAATTATGCCGAGGCGGCTGCTGTACTGACAACGATCCTTCTGGATATCTGGACTTATTCGATGTCGGGTTCGGTTCGAAACTGGGAAACGCTTCCCAATGAGGGGTACATCGCGATGGCGCAGGTTCCCAGCGGCAGTACCATTACTCTCGGGGAGGGGGCAAACCAGCAGAGCCTGCCCTTGCCGAACCATATACGGGGGGTTATTATTATGATGACCTATTTCTCCAACTCCCGTATGAAGATGGATTATGTTACGTATTAGAATACTTCTTGCCCTGCTCTGCATGGGGCTTCTGGTTTCGTGTGGCCGGTCTACTCACGAGTATCTTGATAACAAGGATGTCAGGATCAAATCCATCCAGCATGTGAAAGACGGCGATTTTCTTGTTGTCACAGCCATGCTGGTCAATGACGATGAAGACGATGTCCAGCATAGCGTGTACCGTATGCAGTGGTTTGACAAGGATGGTACCCTGCTGGAGCAGTCGGCCTGGAAGCCGGTGATTGTCAAGGGCAAGGCGCCTGTCTATATCAAGGAGCGCTCAACCGTGCCGGGCGCAAAAGACTATACCCTGATTCTTTCCAATGATGCGAGCTAGATAATGAAAAAGTTATGGCGTTATTCTTCTCTTTTTAGCCTGGTCGCCCTGGCAGCGTCGCTTTCAGCCTGTAGCGGCCCGCAAACAGGCCGTGTCGGTGGTGATGGCGAAGTGGTGTATGAAGATGCACAGGCTGTTGAGACGGTGTCAACAAAATGGGGTTCGACCGATTTGCAGACAACGGCAGAAAGCATGGCGCAGTCTCTCCTGTCTTCAAGATGGATCGCGCAGGCTTCCAGCCCGCCGAAAGTCCGCCTGCGTGACGTGAAAAATTACACGGACGAGCATATCGATACCAAAGGCATCACGGACAAGATCCGCATCAAGCTGCTTAATTCGGGGCAGGTGCGTTTTCTTACCGACAAGGGCAATATGGATGATGTCTTTGACGAGCGTGACTTGAACGAGATGGCGACAAAGCGCAAGGAAAACAAGCTGATGATGGATGCGGATTACATCATCACCGGCTCGGTGCGCTCGATCAGGAAGCGCACGAACAGTGTTGGCGATGTGTATTTCCAGATTACGCTTGAACTGACCGACCCGCAGAGCGGCGAAATCAAGTGGGCGGACGAAAAAGAAATCCGCAAACGGACAACCAAGCCAAGTATTGGCTGGTAAGGCGACAGAAGGCTGATATGCGGGCGCACCTGGGCAAAATCCTCTTTTGCGGTATTCTGGGGGCGCTGGCCTTGCCCTTTGCCACCGCAGCATCGCTGCCGGACGGCGCGACTGTCAGGGTCGGCAATTTTGCTTTTCCACAGGCGGCTTATACCGGCGCTGAAGAGGAAGCCGAGCGGCTTTCCACCGCGTTTCGCAACCAGCTTGTCGCGGCCTTGCAGCAGACCGGGCTGAATGTGCTGGCACCGGTAAAGGCCAAAGACGAAGAAGATGCGAAAGAAGAGGCCTCCCGAAAGCCCGAAAAGGCCCAGGCGGCTGAAAAAACAGGGAAGGAATCGTTATCTGACGCTGCCGTTGCCGGAGAGGGCGAAGCGATTTCCGCCAAAGAGGATGCCGGTGAGGCGGCTGCTGAAAAAGATGAGCTGATGGCGCTGGTTGAAGAGACAGAAAAGGCGGAAAAAGAACAGCAGGATAAGGACAAGAAAAAGGATGTCGCCGGAGCGAAAAAGTCTTCCGGCAAGCCCGGTGCCTATGTCATAACCGGTACGGTCACGCAGTATGAGGAAGGGGTGGGCATGCCTGTCAGCACAGGCAAGACAAGGCGTGTACGGGCAGAAGTCACGCTTTCGTGCCAGTACCAGGTGAAGGATCCTGCCGGGAAGGTGATTATCACAGAGAAAACCTCGGCTTCTTCCACGCGGGTGGTTGCCGAAACGGTGGATATCTACGTTGTTTTGCAGGGCCTGAGCAAGAAGACGTTTTTTGACGCGGGGCATAATATTGCCGAACGGGTATCCGGCAAGACGCGGGTCAAGGCAAAGGAAGATGCCGAACCGGGCAGTGAGGGGGATGAATATGCCGATTCACCCGGCAAGCGCCTCAAGTCAAAGTCCGGGCAGAAAAAGTGGATCATTAATTAAGGCCCCCTGTTTTTAATTGTCCTTTCGAGCGAATTGCGGCGCTCGTTTCGTAAAAATCGTTTATCAGAAGCCCTTAATGAGAACAAGGCCCGGTGAGCGCATAAAAACGCTCAAGGAATAATGATTTGGCCAGAGGGGGTGACCAGGGCGTGATTTTTTCTTTCATCGCTTCTATGCCTTCCAGGTAGCTCCATTGCAGATCGACACGTGGCATCAGGTCGCGTTGTTCTGTCGCCAGGAGGATCAGGTCGGCCTGTTTTATTTCATGCGGCATGGGGCAGGGAAGACCATACTGGTGGCAGATGGCTCTTTCGATGTTTTTTTCAATGCGGCGAAATTCCGGGAACATGTCTTTTAAGGGCTTGGTCATGTCGCCGACAAAGGCTTCTGTCGCGTCATGCAAAAGCCCGGCCAACTGCATCTCGCTCGAAAGCAGGTTGCTGACCAGGACGCTGTGCTGGGCAACGGAATAAAATTCGGACGTATGCCCTGTAAAACGGCACAGGTGGGAAAGCGCATGGGCAATGGTTGCGATATCGAAATGATAGGCATCCGGGTTGATGAATGAGAAATAGTCACCGGAACTGGTGAGGATTTCTGATTTCACCATCATGTATTCGGTGAGGGTTTTTTCCTGGTACATGGCGCTTGCTCGTATACTGTAATTATTTACAGTATACGCTTGTTTCCGGAAGAAGAAAAGCGCGATTTTATTTTGGGTTCTGATCCTGTCCGACCGGTTCAAACCAGCGGCCGCTTTTCCCGCATTTGTCCGGGTTTTCGGCAATGCGCTGGACTTCGCAATATTCACACACGGGCACGATGGTTCCGTCTGGCGCGGCAGCCCCGTTTTGCGGCGCCCTGCAATGCGAACAGCCATCAACGGAAAGGAAGTGGCGGCAGTCTTTGCAGTATTTCATGGCGATGGCCGATTTATGTTCAGTCTGTTAATCAGCGTTGCCGTGAATGATGGTTTCTCCCGAAGAGAAGCAGGCACGCCCTTTTCCGTTTTCCTTGGCTTTGTACATCATCTGGTCGGCGCTGTGCAGGATGCTATCTACCGTCGTACCGTCATCCGGGAAATGGGAAACGCCAATACTGACAGAACTGGTGTAGTCGAGGTTGGTCAGTTTCCAGGGCTTGCTGAAGCGTTTCAGCAAAAACCGGATGACTTCGTCAAGCCGTTTTTTTTCTGTGTCCTCATACAGCAGGATGAATTCATCTCCCCCGTAGCGGTAGGCGTGGTTTCCGATAAGAGGGGTTTCCAGAAGCATCTGGCCGATCTGGATGAGCAATTCATCGCCTATCTGGTGGCCGTAGGTATCGTTTA
>JAVBTJ010000100.1:0-5394 GCA_031556215.1 Oxalobacter sp. | reverse complement strand
ACCGGTTTGGGCTGACTTGGCCAATTCGGCAAAAATGTGGTTGAAAACGCCAAGTTGGCTCCACCGGATGAAACGGTTGTATAGCGTCTTATATGGCCCGTATTCGACTGGGGCATCTTTCCATTGCAGACCATACCGGATGACATAAATGATACCGCTGAGAACCTTCCTGTCATCCACTCTGGCGATACCATGAGAGAGGGGAAAATAAGGACGGATTCGATTCATTTGCTTGGGCGATAGATAATAAAGTTGACGCATTACTTTCCTCCTATTACGGAGTTATCGACATGCCATCAATTATCTTTAATGAGTCCTGAGCCTAGGCGAGAGAGAAGCAAAGGAAGGTTATTTTCTGTATTTAAAATTTGAGTCCATGCTTCTTGACATGTGAAGGGAAGTCATAGTTGGGGCTGAAGTAAAAAAATGCCGAGACGGGGAGTCTTTTATCGACTTTTGGGCGGTGTCATCGCGTTTCTTAGGTTTGTTACGGTGGTGGGATGTAGCTTGCCATAATAGTCATTTTTGCCTGATGTTTTTTCCGGGTTTGGCTTGTTTTTTCAGATCATGCGGCAAAATGCAGGCACGGATTCAGCCGCAATAACTTGCACCACGCACACAACATTGGATACAGTAAAGGCATTGCCCACCACCGGCGCTTTTCGCGTACTGCATGATGAACGATACCGCCAGAAAACCGCTTTCCGAATACAGCCTTCACCTGCAATCCTGGGGCGGCATTGCCATGCCTGCGGATGCGCTTCGGGAGAACATGAATTTCGGGGAGCAGATGAACCGTTTGCTCTCGATTTGCCATGTGGTGCTTTTTTGTCGCCGTCCGCGTTTTTCCTTTGATCCGCAGCACTTTTCCGTAGGGGGGCACCATATTGCCTGCCAGTTGCTCTGCTGTGTTGATGGTGTAGTGAAGAAGATCCCTTTTTCCTTTTATTTTCCGCTGAATGATGGCGAAACCGCCATTGTCCTCTCACCATTTCCTCATACGGAAATCCGCATCGTAAACGGGCAGGGCGAGACGGTTCGGGCGCTCTTTGCACATGGCCTTTCGCAGCACCCGGATATCCGGAAACAGGAAAGCTGGGTTAACGATCTGGAAGTGCTGTATGTGGGCAACGTTTACGAAGGGGGGGCGACACGCTCTGCTTTCGAGCGTGTTCGCCAGGATGCCGCTTTGCAGGGATTGCTGGGCAGGATGTGCGAGGCATTGCCGGACGACGATATCCTTGTCTATGCCTTTGAGTATCTTCCTTATGCGCAGCTTCCCATGCCCGGTGCGTTGAAGCCGCAGGGGACAGGGAGGCAGGATGCGCGGTTCTTGTCCATCAAGGATCATCCCTTGAATGAATTCCAGAAAACCTGCATGGCGCAGGCGGGGCTGATCGCGTATTTCCGTCCGGCGTGGAATGTGCCGGAAAAGCGGGTGGGGCGGCTGGAGTCGGATAACGTCCTGCAAAGCTGCGAAAGCCTGGATTTTTCCGGCGTGGTGATCGAAATTTCCACCGTGCGCAGCCAATTCCAATTGTATTCCCAAGCCGTGCCTCCCATGCAGCACCACATGAACATGATGGACGTGAGTGCTCCGGAAAACCGGGCGGCTTTTTTTGCCGCCGCACTATAAGCCGCGGTTCGTTAGGAAAAGCTGCTGCGAAAGTGCTCTATAAACTTGTCTATGGCTTCATCCGGCGTTGCGGCAGCAATCGGCCACAGAACCCGGTAACCTGACCCCAGTGCCGTCATTTTTTCCTGTGCGTTGTCTGAACACATGGCGGCGCTGGTAAATCTGTCACTGACGCCTATCCAGCTACGCGAAACAACGCCGCGGCTGAGCATAAATTTGGTGTGGTGACACCAGCAATACCACCAGTCATGTTGTTCTGCTGTCATTTTCGCTACTCCACACAAAGCGTCTTACTGCATTTTATCGCATCCAGACGGACGTAAACCGGATGCCATTGGCCGTCTTTTGATGATGTAGCATTCGAGCACTTTTTACATTTTTTATGCGCTTATCCGTATGTTTTTAAATATTAAACATCAGGAAACGTATACATAAAGCAATGTTTATTGCTTTTTTTGATTAAATCAACCTTAATGTATTGATTTTTAATATAAATAATGCTAGTCTTTGTTCAGGTTTGTCAGATTGGCAACTTGACTAAAGTGAAAGCAGGTTTCTCATCTGCAGGCCGGATATCCGAAGATTTTTTTGACAGGAGGCCATCATGACCAACACGACCACAAACAAGGACTTGTCAAATAAAACAACCACGAGAGACATCGTATCTGCTGCAATCCTGATCGCTGCTTGCATCATTGCCGCAGTCGTGTTTATGCGAATGGTTTGACCACCACCAACAAGGGAGGCGATCAGCCTTCCTTTCTTCATATCGTCCAATAAAAAGAGCAAAAAACCGGAAAAATGCAAAAACCGGAAAAGCCTGTCAGATGGAGGTCTTTCCAATCTTGTCAATATCCCTTTTGACAGCCACCCCTTCTATGGCTATATTGATACCTGTTTGAGCATACCAGCAGCTTCGGCTGAAATAATCCATGTCACACCTCGCAGCAAGCGCCGCACTTGATTTTTTTTCCCGTCTTGACCAGTATGATGCCATCATCGATGCGCGCAGCCCTTCCGAATACGCGGAAGACCACATTCCCGGCGCGATTAATTGCCCGGTACTGAACGATGAAGAGCGCGCCCGGGTCGGCACGCTCTACAAGCAGGTCAATCCCTTTGAAGCCAAGAAAGTTGGCGCCGCGCTGGTCGCAAAGAATATTGCACACCATGTCGAATCGCAGTTTCTCGACAAGCCGCGTCACTGGAAGCCGCTGATCTATTGCTGGCGCGGCGGCAACCGCAGCGGTTCCATGACGCATATTTTCTCGAAAATCGGCTGGCATGCAGAGCAGCTTGAAGGCGGCTATAAAAAGTATCGCCGCCAGGTCATTGACGCGATGACGGAAGCGCCGCCGCAGTACTCATTCAACGTGATTTGCGGTACTACCGGCAGCGGAAAAAGCCGCCTTTTGCAGGCGCTGGCAAGCGAAGGCGCGCAGGTGCTCGATCTGGAGCAGCTTGCCGCCCATCGCGGCTCCGTGCTCGGCAATATTCCGGCAGAGCCCCAACCCTCGCAGAAATGCTTTGAAAGCCGCCTGTGGGAAACGCTTCGCCGGTATGACCCCGCCCGCACCATCTTCGTGGAATCGGAAAGCAAGAAAGTCGGCCAGCTTCGCGTGCCGGATGCCCTGATCGACTGCATCCGTGCGGCGCAATGTACGGCGGTAACGCTTTCGCATGAGAATCGCGTGTCCCTCCTGATGGAAGATTACGCGCATTTCGTGGATGACCCGGAACAGTTGAACGAACGCCTGAGCCGCCTGACGGCACTCCACGGGCACGACAAAATCAAGCATTGGCACGGGCTTGCCCTGTCAGGCCAGATGCAAACGCTTGTCGATGAACTGCTGGTAGAGCACTATGACCCGCTATACCTGCGGTCCATCCACCATAATTTCATTCATTCCGATAACGCCAGCACGCTGGAATTGCCCAATATCACCGAAGCCGATTTTCGCGCGGCGGCGCATAAATTGATGGCGGGCTGATTCCTCAGCAGATCGTCAGATTAACTCACCCATCGCGGAAAACAGCGCATCCCTGTCCCGGAATACATCGGGTGACAGGGCTTCGATCAGGCTGCCGTCATGCAGCACAAAAACGTGCTCGGCCAGCCGGTACGCCTGTCCGAGGCTGTGGGAAACCACGACCAGTGTATAGCGCGACTTCAGTTCAACGAGCAAGTCTTCAATCTGCTGTGCCGCCTTGAAATCAAGCGATGCTGTCGGCTCATCCAGCAGCAAAATCTCCGGCTGCAAGGCCAGCGCCCTCGCAAGGCACAGGCGCTGTTGTTGCCCTCCCGAGAGCGTTGCCGCAGGGGAGGAAAGACGGTCTTTGACGTCATCCCACAAATGCACGTCGCGCAAAACCTGTTCGATACGATCCCGGCTTTCCGATGCGGAAAGCGCCAGGTTGGCTTCAATCGGCAGGGCGATATTGCGCGCAATCGACAGGGGCAGCACATTGGGGCTCTGGAACACCATGCCGATACGCCGCCGCAAGGCTTCAGGGGATGTGCCGCGCCCGTAGGCATCCACCCATTCGCCGCCCAGTTGCACGTTGACCTTGCCCTGTGTATCACAGCCGGGAAAGCATTCGTTCAAGCGGTTGATTGCGCGCAAAAGCGTCGTCTTGCCCGATCCCGAGCGTCCCAGAAGAAAGGTCGGCCCGCCACGGGCAATATCAAGGCTGATATCGTCAATCACGGGCTGGCCGGAAAAACGGACAGAGAGATGTTCAATGCGTATCGTGGCAGATGTCATGCTGCACCTCCCGTTTTCCATTGCCGCTCCAGCCGTCCTTGCAGCCACCGCGCGCAGCCAAACATCAGCCCCGTCAGGCAGAGAAGCACCATCGCCGCGCCAAAGGCTTGCGTCAATTCATGCTGCGACTGGTGTTCAGCAGCCAGGTAGTAGATATGAAACGGCAGGGCTTCATATTTTCCGGTGAGCGAAGAGGGCGTACCGGCATTCACAACGGCGCCGGTCAAGAGGATTACCGCCGTATCTTCCGCTGCGCGGCCTATTGCCAGGATAATGCCGCTGAAAATGCCGGGCAGCGCCGCCGGAAACAGAATACGCCAGATAATTCGGCTGCGGGAGAGTCCCAGGCTTGCGCCCGTCAGCCGCAGGGTTTGCGGCAGCCCCGCCAGCGACAGGCGTGTCGTATTAATCAGGTAGGGCAGCACCAGCACGGCAATGCACAGCGCGGAGAGCAGAAGGCCGGTATTAGCCTGGGGCGCAAAGGTCTTGCGTAAAAAGAGGATCAGGGCAAAGCCGAAAAGCCCCACGAGGACAGACGGCACGCTGGCCAGCACATCCACGCAAAACGCTACCCATTCCCTGAAGCGCCCTTCTGTATATTCAGCCAGATAAACCCCCGTTGCCAGGCCAAGCGGAATGGCAATCGCCATCGAGAGCAAGACCAGCGTCAGCGTGCCGACACAGGCGGGCCACAACCCGTCAAATACCGGCGCACCGCGAAAGAGCGCGTCAAATGCCGGGGTATCGCCGAAAAAGAGCGCCGCAGACCAGCTCGGCACGCTTTTCCAGAGCAGAAAAGCCAGCAGCACAGCCAGCGCCATCAGGACGGTTCCCGTGGACAGCCAGGAAGCCGCCACGACCATCCTGATGAAACGAAAAGCGCCAGAGAGGGCGCTTTCTTTCATGCCATGTGCGCGGCGCAGGCGATACAGGCCGACATTGACCAGCAGCGACACGCCAAACAGCATCAGCCCGCAGGCAAAGAGCGATGCA
>JAVBTJ010000099.1:0-10389 GCA_031556215.1 Oxalobacter sp. | reverse complement strand
GCGTTTTTTTCATGTCGGCAAGGACTTCTGCCAGATAAGCGACAAAGCGGGCACCTGCCGCCCCGTCAATTACCCGGTGATCATAGGCAAGGGACAGGGGCAATATCTGGCGCGGAACAAATTCGCTGCCGTTCCATACGGGCTTCATGCTCATGCGCGACAGCCCGATAATGGCGACTTCCGGTGCATTGATGAACGGTGTGAAATAGGTACCGCCAATGCCGCCCAAAGACGTGATGGTAAAACTGGCGCCGCGCAGGTCTGACGGGCCGAGCTTACCCTCTCTTGCCCGCGCCGCCAGCGAAGCGACTTCCCGGGCGATTTCAATGACGCCTTTTTTATCCACGTTTTTGACAACGGGCACCACCAGGCCGGAAGGCGTATCCGCAGCAAAGGCAATGTTGTAATAGCGCTTGAGGATCAGGTTTTCCTTTTTGGCATCCAGTGAAGAATTGAATTGGGGGTATTTCTTCAGAACCGCTTCACAGGCCTTGATGACAAATGACAGCATGGTCAGTTTGACGCCCTCTGCGCCCAGCGCCTTGTTCTGCGACAGGCGGAAGGCCTCCAGTTCGGTCACATCCGCATCCTCATGCTGCGTGACATGGGGCACCATCACCAGATTGCGATGCAGGTTGGGGCCGCTGATCCGCTTGATGCGCGATAACGGCTCGATTTCGGTTGAGCCGAATTCACTGAAATCGAGCGAGGGCCAGGGCGGAAAATGAAAATAATCCTCTGCTGTCCCACCACCGGAAAAAGAACCGCCTGCCAGCGCCGACTTGACGAAGGCCTGCACATCTTCCTGCAAAATCCGCTCCTTTGGCCCGGTTCCCTTGACACGCGTGAGATCAACCCCCAGTTCGCGCGCCATTTTCCGGACGGATGGAGACGCATGCGGAAGTTGCCCGGTGCTGGCAGCAACGGGCACAGTCGCTGGCTGCCTTGCCGGTTTTTCAGGCGCAGGCACCGCTTTTGGCGGAAGCGGGGAAATGGCAGGCGCCGGTGCTTTCGGTTCTGCCTTTTCTGCCGGCACATCCTGCCCATCGGCATCCAGCACGAGCAAAAGTGCGCCTTCTGAAACCTTGTCCCCCAGACCCACCTTCAGTTCCTTGACGACACCGGAAGCGGGCGATGGAATTTCCATGCTGGCCTTGTCCGACTCAACCGTTACCAGGGATTGTTCCTTCCTGATCTTGTCGCCTTCCCTGACCATGACTTCAATGACCTCAACATCCTTGAAGTCGCCAATATCCGGCACTTTGATTTCCACTAAACTCATAATTCAGCCCTTTCTTTTTTATTCTTTTATGCCGCTTATGGCACGCCTTATCCGTATACGGGATTGGGCTTTTCCACATCAATGCCGTACTTCCGGATGGCCGCAGATACGGTAGAACCGGAAATCACGCCATCGCGGCTCAATGACTGCAATGCCGACAACGTAATGTAATAACGATCAACCTCAAAGAAATGGCGCAGGTTTGACCGGGTATCTGAGCGCCCGAAACCGTCTGTCCCCAGTACGGTATAGCGACGATTTTGGGGAATATAGGCCCTGATCTGCTCGGCAAAGGCGCGAACATAATCCGTTGAGGCAATGATCGGGCCTGCCGTATCCTGGAGGCATTGCGTGACATAAGGAATGCGCTGCTCATCGTCCGGGTGCGCCAGGTTCCAGTGCTCGGCTTCCTGTCCATCGCGCGCGGCAAGGGTAAAGGAAGGCGCAGACCAGACATCGGCGGCAATATTCCAGTCGTTTTTCAGCAGTTCCGCTGCGGCAATCGCTTCACGCAGGATGGTTCCGGAACCCAAAAGCTGCACACGGTGCTTTGCGTCCCTGTCTCCTTCCTGGAAGAGGTACATCCCCTTGATGATGCCCTCTTCCTGCCCCGGCTTCATGCCGGGCTGCGGATAGGATTCGTTCATGATGGTGATGTAGTAAAACACGTCTTCCTGTTTTTCCACCATGCGCTGCAAACCGTCATGGATAATCACGGCGACTTCGTGGGCAAAACTCGGGTCATACGGCCTGCAGGAAGGAATGTTGGCCGCCATGATATGGCTGTGCCCGTCTTCATGCTGCAACCCTTCCCCGTTCAGCGTGGTTCGCCCGGCGGTTCCCCCCATCAGGAACCCGCGCGCCATCGAATCGGCCGCCGCCCAGATCAGATCCCCCGTCCGCTGGAAACCGAACATGGAATAGAAGGTGTAAAAAGGGATCATGATGCGGTTGTGGGTGGAATAGGATGTGGCTGCCGCAATCCACGAACTGGTACCGCCCGCCTCGCTGATGCCTTCCTGGAGAATCTGCCCGCCCTTGTCTTCGCGGTAATACATGACCTGATCGATATCAACCGGCTCGTACAATTGGCCCTGCTGGCTGAAAATGCCGATCTGCCGGAAAAGCCCTTCCATGCCGAAAGTGCGCGACTCGTCCACCATGATCGGTACCACCCGGTTACTCAGCGCCGCATCGCGCAAAAGCAGGTTGATGACGCGGACATAAGCCTGGGTCGTTGAGGTTTCCCGGCTGCCGGCAGCCGAAGGCGCCAAAAGCGCCTGGAAGGTGGACAATGGCGGAACCGGCAACTGTTCATCCGCTTTCAGGCGGCGTTGAGGAAGGTATCCGCCCAGCGCATCCCTTCTCTCTTTCAGGTAAACCATTTCCGGCGAATCGTCAGCCGGTTTGTAAAATGGCACTTCATGAATCCTGTCATCCGGGATAGGCACCCCGGCGCGGTCACGCAGCCTGCGAACGACCGGGTCGTCCAGCTTCTTGACCTGGTGGGCAATATTCATCCCTTCACCGGCATCGCCCATGCCGTAGCCCTTGACCGTCTTGCACAGGATGACGGTCGGCTGCCCCTGGTGATCGTAAGCCGCCTTGAACGCCGCATAGACCTTGCAGGGGTCATGCCCGCCCCGCGAAAGGCGATAAATCTGGTCATCCGACAGGTTAGCGACCATTTCGAGGGTTCTGGGGTCCTTGCCGAAAAAATGCTCGCGGGCATAGGCCCCATCCTGCACGGTGTAATTCTGGTATTCCCCGTCCACTGTATTCATCATCACGGACTTCAAGGCATTGTCGTGATCCTGCTCCAGCAGTTCATCCCAGTCGGCTCCCCAGACCACCTTGATGACATTCCAGCCTGCACCGCGAAAATCGGATTCCAGTTCCTGGATAATCTTGCCATTTCCCCTGACCGGGCCATCCAGGCGCTGCAGATTGCAGTTGACCACCATGATCAGGTTATCCAGGTTTTCCCGCGCCGCCATGCTGATGGAACCCATGGATTCCGGTTCGTCCATTTCGCCGTCGCCGCAAAACACCCAGACCTTGCGGCCCGTGGTATCGGCAATTCCCCGCGCCTGCAGGTATTTCATGAAGCGCGCCTGGTAAAGTGCCGTAATCGGCCCCAGTCCCATTGAAACGGTCGGAAATTGCCAGAAATCGTGCATCAGATGGGGGTGGGGATAAGAAGGCAGCCCTTTTCCCCCGACTTCCCGCCGGAAATTGGCCAGTTGTTCCTCGCTGAGCCGCCCTTCCAGAAAAGCCCGTGCATATACGCCCGGCGACGAGTGTCCCTGGAGATACACCAGATCCCCGGCATGCTCCGCCGTGGGCGCGCGCCAAAAATGATTGAAGCCCGTTTCGAACATGGTGGCAACAGAGGTGTAGGAAGCAATATGGCCGCCCAGTTCATCATGGTTCCGGTTTGCCCTGACAACCATCGCCATGGCATTCCAGCGCATCAGGCCGCGCAGGCGCGATTCCAGCGCCATATTGCCGGGAGAAGGCTGTTCCAGGTGCGGCGGTATCGTGTTGATATAGGCCGTGTTGGTTGAAAAAGGCAGTTCGATGCCTTCACTGCGCCCCAGGTCAGCAAGGCGCGCCATCAGGTAGCGGGCTCGTCCGGCACCCTCGTTTTTAATGACGGAAGCCAGTGATTCCAGCCATTCGGCTGTTTCCTGCTCGTCAATATCCTTGTCCGCTTTGGCGGAAATGGGATTCTGTAGATTTGGCATGGCAACCTCCCAAAACGCGGTCTGGAACAACTTTGGAACCTCTGACAGAGGCTTTGCGCCAGAAACATCCATAAACGATGGCTGTATGTCAGCCATCTTCCAAGGGCCAATGTGATGCGCCCCCAATACCCGGCATTACAAAGATTATAGCCCGACTATACTGTCCGGCCTTTCTTTCTAAGGATCAACTTTCTTGTCATTCTGTGAGAAATAAGCGTTTTTGTTATTTGGCGCGAGATTTTTTCACCCGCTATCTACAGATTCATCCAGACAGGCCATATAATCCTGTTTTTCGTTTTAACAGTTTTTCTTTTTCCAAACAATAACATGACTGCCGAAATAATTAATGGAAACCTGCTTGCACAGGATCTTCGTGTCGAAATCGCCGCCCGTGCCGCCAAACTGACCGAACAAGGTGAAACACCCGGACTTGCCGTTATCCTGGTCGGAGACAGCGCGGCTTCCATGGTGTATGTAATGAACAAGGAAAGGGCCTCCAAGGCGCTTGGTATTTATTCCATCCTGGAAAGATACGATGCCGATTTCAGCGAAGCCGCCCTGCTGGAGCGTATCCAGGCATTGAACGAAGACCCGGCCATACACGGTATTCTTGTTCAGCTGCCGCTTCCCCCACACATTGATACCCACAAGGTGATTGCCGCAATCGACCCCGAAAAGGATGTGGACTGTTTCAATGTCATCAATGCCGGCATGCTGATGACCGGACGTCCGCAGATTCGTCCCTGCACGCCTTATGGCGTGATGAAGATGCTGGAATCCATCAATTACCCGATTACCGGCGCGCACGCCGTTATTGTCGGTGCATCCAATATCGTCGGCAAACCGATGGCAATGATGCTCCTGCAAGCAGGCGCGACCATTACGATCTGCAACTCCAAAACCCGCGACCTGGCCTACCATACCCGGCTGGCCGATGTCCTGATTGCTGCAACCGGCCAGCGCAACATTATCAAGGCCGACATGATCAAGCCGGGCGCGGTTGTCATCGACGTTGGCGTGGAACGTGACGAAAACGGCAAGCTGTGGAGCGACGTTGACTTTCCGAACGCCAAGGAAGTCGCCGGTTACATTTCCCCGGTTCCGGGCGGTGTTGGCCCCATGACCATCACCATGCTGATGGTCAACACGATCGAAGCCGCAGAAAAGAAACTGCAGGAAAGACTCAAGGCAGCAAAATAATCCATTTTGGCAACTAGGCTAAAATAGAAGGGTGCGTTATATACGCACCCTTTTTTCAATCAAACGGTTTTCCGGAGTTCCCATGACCAACCCATTGCTCGTTTTTGACGGCCTGCCGCAATTTGACGCCATCACGCCGGAGCACGTCACCCCCGCTATGGATGAACTGCTGGCACGCTGCCGCACGGTCGTTTCACAGCTTGAAACACCGGTTGCGGATATCGACTGGGATCATTTCATTGTGCCGCTGGAAAATGCCACAGAAGAACTTGGCCGGGCATGGGGCATTGTCAGGCATATGAATTCGGTTGTAGATACGCCGGAACTGCGAACAGCCTATAACGAAAATCTGCCGAAAATCACGGAATTCTGGACATCGCTTTCGCAAAACCTGGCGATATTCGATAAATATCGCCAGCTCAGAAACAGCGATGGTTTTGAAAAACTGTCAGCGGCTCGCAAAAGAATCATTGAAAATGCGTTGCGCGACTTCCGTCTCGGCGGCGCGGAACTGCCGGAAGACAAAAAACCCCGTTTTGCCGAAATTCAGGAAAAAATGGCCGCCATCTCAACCCGTTTTTCTGAAAACGTGCTGGATGCCACCAATGACTTTTCCCTTTATATTGATGACGTCAAAACGCTCTCCGGCCTGCCGGAAGACGCCCTGCATGCCGCCGCTGCCGCCGCGCAGCGTGACGGCAAAACCGGCTATAAATTCACCCTGCATTTTCCTTCCTACTTCCCTGTCATGCAATTTGCGGATAACCGCAGCCTGCGCGAAACGCTTTACCGCGCCTACGTAACGCGAGCGTCCGAACTGGGCGCCAAACCGGAATGGAACAATTCGGACAATATCCTTGAACTGCTTCGCCTGCGCCGGGAAGAAGCGGCACTTTTAGGCTATCGCAATTACGCTGAAGTTTCGCTTGTCCCCAAAATGGCGGAAACGCCAAATGAAGTGATCGCCTTCCTGGAAGACCTTGCCGTACGGGCCAGGCCCTTTGCCGAGCAGGATATGGAAGAATTGCGTGCTTTTGCAAGGGAAGAACTTGGCATCAATGATGTCTCGGCCTGGGATATGGCTTATGCATCGGAAAAACTGCGTGAGAAACGCTACGCCTTTTCCGAACAGGAACTCAAGCAGTATTTCCCGGAGCCGCGTGTCATTGAAGGGCTTTTCAGGCTGATTCAGACACTTTTCGATGTGTCCATCCTGCCGGATACGGCACCGGTCTGGCACAAGGATGTCAAATTTTACCGGGTGGAGAAAAACGGCCGCCTGGTTGGCCAGTTTTACCTCGACCTTTATGCGCGTCCGGGCAAACGGGGCGGCGCCTGGATGGACGACGCCAGAAGCCGCCGCAGGATCGCCGACGCTATCCAGACACCGGTGACCTACCTCACCTGCAACTTTACCGAACCGCTTGAAAAAGACGGGAAATGGCATCCTGCCTGTTTTACGCACGATGAAGTGATTACCCTTTTCCACGAATTCGGTCATGGCCTGCACCATCTCCTGACCCGAATGGATGAACTGAGCGTTTCCGGCATCGCGGGCGTGGAATGGGATGCCGTTGAACTGCCATCCCAGTTCATGGAAAATTTCTGCTGGGAATGGGATGTGCTCAGCCACATGACGGCGCATGAAACAACCGGCCACTCCCTGCCGCGCGAACTTTTTGACAAGATGATCGCCGCCAAAAACTTCCAGTCCGGCTTGCAGATACTGAGGCAGATCGAGTTTTCCCTGGCGGACATGCACCTTCACGATGACTTTGATCCGGACGGGAAAAAGACGCTTCAAAGCGTATTGGACGGGATCAGGCAACGCTTTGCTGTTGTGATTCCCCCGGAATTTAACCGTTTTTTACACTCTTTCAACCATATTTTTTCAGGCGGCTATGCTGCCGGTTACTACAGCTACAAGTGGGCGGAAGTGCTCTCTGCAGACGTGTACAGCGCCTTTGAGGAAGCGCAGTCTGACGGCACCAACATGATTTCACCGGCGATGGGCAGCCGCCTGCTTGACGAAATCCTGGCGGTGGGTGGCTCGCGTCCGGCAATGGAATCCTTTGAAGCCTTCCGGGGAAGAAAACCCGCCATTGATGCCCTTTTAAGGCACAACGGGTTGGTTGGTTCCGCGTGAGAAAATCTGCATTTATCCGGATTTTCCGCTAAACTTGAAAAAGTGTTTTCTTACCCGGCAGTTGAAATGACCAAGATCGAATTTCGTACTGACATCGCAGATAAAATTACCTATACCTGCCGTTGGGTACGAAAGGCGCTTTCCATGTCGCCTGCACCTAAAATCGTGCTGTTTGCCCGTGATCGTACGCTGCTGGCGCGGCTTGATGAAGCCTTGTGGACTTTTTCCGACCAGGACTTCCTGCCCCATGTCATGGCCAGCGACCCCAAAGCCTTCCGTGCACCCGTTGTCCTGACAGACAGCGATGCGGTTGATCTGCCGCACCATCAGATCCTGGTCAATCTTTCCGGCACCATCCCGTTGTGCTTTGCCCAGTTTGAACGGCTGCTTGAAATCGTCTCGACCGATGAAGCCGACAGGGCTGCCGGACGCGAACGTTATGCGCATTACCGCCAGCGTGGCTATACCCTGCATCACGAGGCCGCCAGATGAAAGCAAAAAAACGGGTTCTTTTCTCTGCGCCATCACCGGTTCTGACAGAAAAGAACCGGCCCGCACCGTTCAATAACCTCGCGAAAAACCCCAGCATTCCCGTGCTGACCGATATTCTGCCGTCAACGGAACGCAAACGCGCCCCGGCACCCGTATCGCCGCCCGCCAGACCGGATAAGCCCTCAACCGTGCCGCTCGATAAACTGCCGTGGGACGAACTGGAAGAGCGTTTGACCGTCCGTATTCGCACACAGGTCATGGAACGCCTGAATTTTGTGCTGGACGACAATCTTTCGCAGCATATTTCATCCGCGCTGGAACAGGTAGTCACGCTTTTGGCCGATGAAATCCGGCACGATATGCAAAAAACGCTGGAAGTCATCATCACGCACACCATTTCGGCTGAACTGCAGCAACTCAGGAAAAAACAGCTGGAAAACAAAACCACTCCGCCGAAAACGTGACCGGGAAAGGGACATCGTTTAACATGATCGAATGGCAATTTATTACATCTGAGGGGAACAAGTGAAAGTCATTGTATTGGGTTCAGGTATTGTCGGCACCGCTTCAGCCTGGTTTATCCGGCAGGAAGGGCACGATGTCACCGTGATTGATCGCCAGCCCGGCCCCGCGCAGGAGACGACTTTTGCCAATGGATGCCAGATATCGGTTTCCCATTCAGAACCCTGGGCCAACCCATCGGCTCCCAAAAAAATCCTGAAATGGCTCGGCAAGGAAGATGCGCCGCTGCTTTACCGTTTCCGTGCCGAAAAGCTGCAATGGGAATGGGGCGCGCGTTTCCTGCGCCAGTGCACCCCCGGCAAGACCGCCTACAATATCCGGCAATGCCTGGCGATGGCGGATTTCAGCCTGCGGACACTACGTGCCCTGCGTGCGGAAGTCCATATCGAGTATGACCACCTGACCCGTGGCATCATGCACTTTTATACGGACAAGGAGGAATTCGAAGCCTCCAAGCCGGGGGCACAGTTGATGACTTCGCTGGGATGCCCGCGCAATACGATTGATGCGGAAGAGGTCGTCCGCATCGAGCCTGCCCTGGCTGCCATCAAGGACAAGCTGGTGGGTGGCGACTATACCCCGGGCGATGAACACGGTGATGCCCGCGTCTTCACCATCGGGCTGGCAAAAAGGGCCTCCGAAAGGGGCGTGGAATTCCGCTTCAATACGACGGCGGTGCGCCTGCTGACAGAAGGCGCCGGGACAACCGCCCGGATCATCGGCGTGGAAACCATCAACGCCGATGGCGAGTATGAGGTTCTGAAAGCGGATGCTTTCGTGATTTCCATGGGCAGCTTCTCTGCGCCCTTCCTCAAGCCTTTGGGCATCAACCTGATGATTTACCCGGCCAAGGGCTATTCGGCTACCTACCCTATCGTCAATCCCGATGCCGCCCCTTCCGTTTCCCTGATTGATGCCGAGCGCAAGCTGGTCTTTGCCCGGCTGGGCAAACGGCTCCGTGTCGGCGGCACAGCAGAAATGAACGGGTATGGGCGTGAGCTCAATACAGCAAGATGCGAAGCCCTGACGAAACGCACCCGCGAACTCTTCCCGGAAGCCTGCGACTTCAGCCAGCCACACTTCTGGAGCGGGCTGCGCCCGATGACACCATCCAATATCCCGTACATCGGCAAAACCCGGTACGGCAACCTTTTCCTGAATACCGGACACGGCACGCTTGGATGGACAATGGGATGCGGCTCCGGCCGGGTGATCTCCGATATTATTTCCGGCCGCCAACCGGAAGTGAACTTCAACTTTACCGGCATGTGATGTAACTGACCTGAGCAACAGCAAACCGCCATCCATGAAAAAATCCGGAAAAGTGAATGACTGTCCCTGCGGGAGCGGCAAGGCATTTGACCTGTGCTGCCAGCGCTTTCTTTCCGGACAGGAAACACCCCGAACGCCGCTTGAACTGATGCGATCCCGATATACCGCCTATACCCGGCAGGATCACCGCTATCTGAAATACACCTGGTACCCCAACGCCAGGCCGGAAGGCGCCATCACCACCGATTCTTCCCTCAAATGGACCCGCCTGCAAATCATCCGCCATGAAGAAAACGGCCCGGACGGGATCGTTGAATTCATTGCCCATTGCAAGGTAAACGGCCGCGCCCGGAAACTGCACGAAACCAGCCGTTTTTTACAGGAAGAGGGACAATGGTATTATCTGGACGGCACATTCAGCGAATAATCCCTTCATGACAGAATCAACAGAAAACACCCTTTCATCCCGAATCGTTTCACGCAGCCTGCAAAGTGTTTGGCATCCCTGCACGCAAATGCAACATCATGAGCAGCTCCCGCTTGTGGCACTGGCAAGCGGAAAAGGCGCGTGGCTTTTCGACCAGGACGGCAAGCGTTATCTTGACGCTATCAGTTCGTGGTGGACCAATCTTTTCGGACATGCCAATCCGCGCATCAATGCCGCATTGAGAGACCAGATGGAAAAGCTGGAGCATGCCATGCTCGCAGGCTTTACGCACGAGCCGGTT
>JAVBTJ010000076.1:0-6587 GCA_031556215.1 Oxalobacter sp. | reverse complement strand
CCGTTTTTTTTCACCTTGTTTTTGTCAGTGCATTGATGGCGACGCAATGCCTTGCCGAGACTTCCCCGCGTTTTGTTCTTACGGATACTGAAAAAGACTATATTTCCGGGCTGGCTTCCCGTCCGGTGCGCCTGACCTATTCTCATGATGTCCTGTATGGGGTTCAACCGGATGGGACGGAAACAGGCACGCTTTTGCCGTTTCTGAATTTGCTTCGCCGTGAATTCAATCTGAAAGTGGAAGTCAGAAAACAGCACTGGGAAGATGCGCTTTGCAGTGTAGATAGCAGAGAGACGGATTTTTACGGGCCGATTGCCATTACAAAAGGCAGACAACAGAACTACTACGTTATTGACCCACTCATGCGGATGGATGCGCAAATCGTCAGCCGGGTAGGCGATCCACTAGGTTCGCTATTGAATCTTGAGGGGAAAAAGCTCGGTTTGCTGACGCGCTCCATCATGACCGGCATGATGTTGAACTATCTCTACCCGGACGGGGAACTGATTCGTTATCCCTCGATAGACGCGATGTTCGATGCATTGGAAAAAGGCGAAGTGGACTTTGTCGAAACCGTGGATCATGCAGAAGTAGAGTCGTTTCGCCGCCCGAATATATGGTTTGAAACGACGGTGCGCGATCTCTATGTGAATCAGGGCTTTATCAGCAGAAGCGAAGATTTGCAGCCGCTCATGGCAATTATCAACCGCTACATTGCCAGCGATAACGGCAAGGCATTGAAACGGGCTTTGCAGAAACAGCGCGAAGCGGAACTGCTTCGCGCGGCGCGCAAAAATCTGGCAGCGGAGATTGCCACGCTCCGGCAGCGTATCAGTACGGTGGAAATGTTTGATAACGGTTATCTTTATCCGTACAGTTTTTTTGAAAACGGCATTCACAGGGGTTTGCTGGCTGAAATCAACGAGGTATTTACCTCCCTGACCGGCGTACCCGTGCGCGTTTCCACTCTCGGTGAAGGCCAGCTTTTTTCTCCTGATCTTCTTCGAACCGGTGTTTATCATGTCGCCTCGGGGGGCTATTCGGATGTGAAAAAGGTCAATGTGCCCGATATAGCCGTTTCGCCAGTGTTGTGGAAGGATAATCTGCGTTTTTACAGTTATCGCCATCAGCCGAAAACCCTGGAAAAAGCCAGGATTGGTCTTTCCGTATTCAGCGAAGGTTATCTGTACTGGGATTCGCTTTACGGCGCTGAGTACAAAGTTTATCCCACTCGCAAGCAGCTTGTTGACGCATTGCTGGAAGGAGAAATTGATGTCATCTTCGACAGTGAATTGATGCTCAACTATTATTACGCAGCCCTGCAGGATTACACATTGCAGAGTGTCGGCAGCTATTCCGCCGAAGCGGGTATCCGCCTTTTATACAATACGGAAAACAATGACTTGAACCGGCTGTTCAACGTGTCATTGCAACTCTATCAGATGCTGCATCCCTCAGGCCGTGCGAACTGGGAGCATCTGGCTCAGGAATTTGCTTCCGAACGTATCCGAGAACAGAAGTCAAAACTGGTTCTGGTCTATACCATTGGCGCGATTGCTGCCGTGCTGGGATTGTTGTTCTTGTTTTCCATGTGGCGCCATGCGCGTTTTAGCAGCCAGCTTGGTGTCATGATCCGCAGGCAGAAGACGTTTGATCTGGTCTGGGGTAATTTGTTTACACGACGGCTTACCAGTAAGGGACAACATCCGCTTTCCCGCAAGTGGGGGGTGACTGTGCCGGAAACCACGTCCATGGACGAACTGGCAGAAGTTTTCAAGGAGGATGTGCATGCAGATTTCAAAGCCGATATGGATCGCATGAGAGAGGAGGGGCTAGATTACATTGTCACGGAAAAAACTGTCATTTCACCGAGAGATGCCCAGCCCAAATACTACCTCCGCTACCTTCATCCTCTGGGCAAGCACCGTTTTATGGCATGTATGCAGGATATTACGGACGCAGTGTTGCGTGCGAAAGACCTGACCCATGCGGCTACCACGGACTTTCTTTCCACGTTGCTGACGCGGCGTGCCATGACCGACCTGCTGATACAACAGTGTGCAGCAATGCGGAAAAGCGGCAAGCAGGCTTTCGTGGTCTTTATTGACATTGATGATTTCAAGAAAGTGAACGACAGCTACGGGCATGACGTTGGTGACGATGCGCTTCGCACCATATCCCGGATTCTCCAGAGCGATATAGCGGGTTTTCATGCCGCGTCACGGTGGGGTGGCGAGGAATTCGTGATGCTTTTTTCAGATACGACCCTGCAAAATGTCAGGGAACGGGTTTTGCATATTATCAAGGCAGTGGAGAGCGAGCGGATTCCCATTCTGGGAACCGACAACAGCATCAGTGTTACTGTTTCTGCTGGTCTGGCTGAGCTGGATTGTTCCACGGACTACAACGAATCCGTCAGCAAAGCCGACGAGGCGCTTTATAAAGCCAAGCGCAACGGTAAAAACTGCTTGCAGGTATACGAATAGACGGATATTTCACCATGGACAGACCGGAATCGGCAGCGCTGTAGAAGCCCCCGCACCTTTGTTGGGAGGAATATTTCGCTACAGCAGTTTCTGCAAACCGGCCAGTGCGCGCCGCTGTTTTTCCGCGGTTGTTTCTTCGAGCATTTCTGCTGTGACAAGCTGCATAGCGCTGGTGGGGCAGGCTTTGGCACATGCCGGGCCAGTGGTCTGGTTGATGCAGAGATCGCATTTATGTGCCGTGGTGCTGGTGGTTTTTGCCTCCAGGCCGTTAAATGAGGGAGCGTGTGCGGGTACCGTCACCATGCTCATGGCGCCAAACGGGCAGGCAATGACGCAGGTCTTGCATCCGATGCAGTTTTCCGGGATAAGCTGAACGGTATTTTCCGCATGTACCAGTGCCCGGGTAGGGCATACCTTTACACAAGGGGCGTCTTCACAGTGCCGGCACTGTATGGTCGTTGTCACGTTCTGGTGCTTGACCAGCTTCAGCCGGGGCAGCCAGGACACTATGTTTCCCTCATGCGAGACGGTGCAGGCAACCTCACAGGTATGGCATCCGATACATTTCGATGCGTCAGTAAGAATGAAGCGGTTCATGCTGGATGCCTTTCAAAGTGGTTTGCTGATATTTTATCCCGTTTTCTGCCGGTTATGCCTGATTGTCCATGACAAGCGGCGGGGCAAAATCCCCCAGCGGCGTCCCGGCGCACAGGTGCGAATGCACCTGGGTCACGCCCTCGCGGACAGCTTCTGTCATGGGAAAGGAAAAGAGGACAACAGCAGGCTGTATGCCGATAAAATCGACACGCGGGCAGGTTTCCAGAAGACGGTCAATCAGAAAGGTCAGCGGCAGGCTGTGCGTGGTCATGAAAAACTGTTCGGCAATGGTGTTCGGATCAATTGTGTGCACCTTGCCGGTGGCGGCGCCCATTTCTGCGGCATCAAAAACAATAATGCGCTCGGGATGGTGTTGCAGCACATCGTCCACGTAGTTTTCCGGTATGCTCCCGCCATCCACAACCGCCCAGCCGGGGGCAGGTTTTTTTGCCAGCAGTTCAGCCAGCAAGGGCCCTGCGCCATCATCGCCCATCATGCTGTTGCCAACTGTCAGAATCACATTTTCCATCAGCGTGTTTTCACCATCAGGTAGATGGCTGGTTCCTTTTCGATACTGGTAAATGCCTGTGAAAGCTTGTCAGTCCATTCAGCCACGTTGCCGGTCAGATCCGGACGGATTTCATTGAAGGCGGCCTTCAGCATACCGGTATGGGTTCGATCAATCGTGATTTCGCCAAATTTGTACAAGCCTTCCATTTTCCGTTTTGCCTGTCCTTCCGGCAAAAGCGCCATCCACTGGCGGTAATCCTCAAACGGGCAGTCAATAATCGCCTTGAGGCAGTCGATAACGCCCACATGATGGCCGATGGCAAGCGAGTAATACATTACCTGGCGGGAGGGGGCATCAACCGGAATATCCTCATCGCTGTCCAGGAATTTCTGGTTCAGCGCATAAAAAAGGACTTTTTCCGCTTTCAATTTCAGAACCCGGCTGAAAGGTGGTAGAGATTGCCGACAATTTCCGTCAGCCGGGGGTCTGATTTGCCTGCCAGGTATTCCTGGATGCGGGCTTCGGTGCTCTCGGAAGAGGGGGTGCCCAGTATCGTCAGGAAATCATTCGCAATATCCGTACCCATCCGGTAGCCCGCCATGCGTCTGGCCTGTCTTTCAACCGCTACGCAAAGTTCTGCGTGGACACCGGGATGCAGTATTTTCGCCCGCTCATCATCCTGCTCGACGTGGTTGCCCGCTTTCAGTTTCTGGCCAAGCAGCCCCAGCGCCATCGCAAAGCCGTAAATCGTTGCCGGTGGGGTTGGCGGGCAGCCGGGAATATAGACATCAATCGGCACGATCTTGTCGGAGCCGCCCCATACGCAGTACATGTCATGGAAAATGCCGCCAGTACAGCCGCAGGCGCCGAATGAAACGCAAATCTTGGGGTCAGGTGCCGCTTCGTATGAACGGATGGCGGGCATACGCATGGAGCGCGTCATCGCGCCGGTAAAGAGGAGAATATCTGCATGCCTGGGGGACGCAACCACCTTGATGCCGAAGCGCTCGGCGTCAAAAAGCGGCGTGATGGCGGCAAAAATCTCGATTTCGCAGCCATTGCACCCGCCACAGTCAACCCGGTAAACGTAGGCAGAGCGCTGGATATCCTTGAGCAGGGTTCCTTTCAACTGTTTGATATGCTCACTTTCCGTGATCGGCTTGGGCATGTCAGCAGGATTCAGGCTAATGTTCATCGGCGCATTCATGTCTTGTTCCTCTTATAAATGGCGCACAAAGGGGGCTTTTCGTGGCACTGGCGCATTCTGTTTGCGCTTGCAGTCGATGCAGGTATACATCAGGGCGCGCCGTGCTTCCACGGCAACGGGTGACATGCCGGATTGTTTGAGCAGTTCAATGGCATATTCCACTTCTTTGAGCGGGGCAAACGGCTTGTCGCAGGCAGTGCATGTCGCCAGCCTGAAGGTAGCGGTCTGGATGAAATCATTTTTGTTGGCAACCGCCAGTTCAAACTCTTTTGACAGGGCAATGGCCTTTGTCGGGCAGACTTCTTCGCAGCGCGCGCAAAAAATGCAGCGTCCCAGATGGAGCGACCAGGTGCGCGTCCCCTTTTCGGCATCGGTTTCCATTGAGAGGGCATTGGACGGGCAGGCGGTCGTACAGGCTGCGCAGGCAATGCACTGCCCAGCATGATGAACCGGTTTTCCCCGGAAATTGTGACTGACGGGCGCTGGCTCAAACGGATATTTGAGGGTTGCCTCACCTGTCTTCAGAATGGTCTTGAATAGTTTTAGCATCTCTCGGTTCTTTATTTAAGCGGCGAGTTTTTTCGTTCCCGCCCGTAACGTTCGATTTCCGAATAAGGAACAGTCGTCTGTTTTCCTTTGCGAACATCAATCACGGTCACGCGATCCGTGCAGGAATAACAGGGGTCAATACTGCCGACAATCACCGGCGCGTCTGAAACGGTATAACCGCGCAGCATATAACGCAGCGGCGGCCAGTTGGCATAGGTTGATGCACGCGCGCGCCAGCGGTAAAGCTTCTGGTTGTCGCCCAGCATGCTCCAGTGGATATTCTCCCCGCGCGGCGCTTCGACAAACCCGAGCGCAAACTTGTGCGGGGTATAGTTAAAGCCCTCTACCAGGATAGGGCCGTTTGGCATGCCGTCAATCGCCCGTTCAAGGAAATCAATCGAGTCGAAAAATTCCTCAACCCGGTTCAGCACACGTCCCAGCACATCGCAGGAATCCTTGTGGCGTACCGGGATGGGAAAGGTCTTATAGCCGCAGAAGGGGTGGTCTGTCCGGGTATCGCGGGCAAAGCCGCTTGCCCGCACATGCGGGCCGACCGGGCTGTAGTCGCGGGCTATCTTGGGGTCAAGCCTGCCAATGCCGGAAGCGCGCTGTGCAAGGTTGGGCGTTTCAAGGAGGATGGCAACCAGCCCCGTTACTTCGGTTTTAAGTTCCGCAAGGGTTTTCAGCGTTGCCTTGCGTTCTTCTTTATGAATGTCGCGGCGAATGCCGCCAATCAGGTTCATGCCATAAGTTTTGCGTGCGCCGGTCAGCAATTCCGCCAGTGTCATCGCCTTTTCCCGGACACGGAAAAACTGCATGAAACCCGTATCAAATCCGACAAAGTGGCAAACCAGCCCCAGATTGAGAAGGTGGCTGTGAAGCCGCTCAACCTCAAGGAAAATGCTGCGGATGACCTGCGCCCGTTCCGGCACGACAATGCCCAGGGCATTTTCAACAGAGGTGGTATAGGCCGTACTGTGCGCAAATCCGCAGATACCGCAGACCCTGTCTGCCAGGACGGTTACCTCGTTATAGCCCATGCGGGTTTCTGCGGCCTTTTCCATTCCCCTGTGCACATAGAACATGCGGTAATCCGCATCGACCACATCTTCGCCGTCAACAAACAGGCGGAAATGTCCCGGTTCGTCCGACGTGATATGCAGCGGCCCCAGCGGTATTTCGTGGGTAGTGCCCGTGGCATCACAGACAAAAGTGTAGTTTTCCGTATCGGTTGTCG
>JAVBTJ010000088.1:0-6778 GCA_031556215.1 Oxalobacter sp. | reverse complement strand
TGCCGGACAATACCGCCCTGGCAAGCGCCCTGGCGGTTTCCATCGCGATTGCCGCCATGCTTTTCACGCACACCACCCACCCGCCGGGCGGCGCAACCGCCCTGATTGCCGTGACAGGAGGAGACACCATCTTCAACCTGGGCTTCAAATATGTTTTGACCCCGGTACTGGTCGGCGTGCTGATCATGCTGCTGATTGCGCTGATCGTCAATAACCTTTCCTCCAACGAAAGCCGTCATTACCCCAAATTCTGGTTCTGAGGAACCTCCTGCAAAAATCGCAAAGTCGTGTTTTAATATACTTTCAGATACGCTGATAATGAAAATGATTTTCATTATCAGCGTGTGTTAGCAGATAACCTGAAGGAGCTTACCCATGTCATCCCTCATCAATTCAGAAATCAAGCCTTTCAAGGCGCAGGCCTATCGCAACGGCGAATTCATCACAGTAACGGACGCCGACCTGAGAGGAAAATGGTCGGTGGTTTTTTTCTATCCGGCTGACTTTACCTTTGTCTGCCCGACAGAACTGGGCGACCTGGCAGACCATTACACTGAATTCCAAAAAATGGGTGTCGAGATTTATTCCGTCTCCACGGATACGCATTTCACCCATAAGGCGTGGCACGATACCTCCGACACCATCAAAAAAATAGCGTACCCGATGGTGGGCGACCCGACCGGCACGATCACCCGCAATTTTGACGTCATGATCGAATCAGACGGCATGGCCATGCGCGGCACCTTCGTTATCAATCCGGACGGCATCATCAAGATCATGGAAGTCAATGACGGCAGCGTGGGGCGTTCCGCAACCGAACTGATCCGCAAAATCCAGGCTGCGCAATATGTCGCCAGCCACAAGGGGGAAGTCTGCCCGGCCTCGTGGAAACCCGGCGCGGAAACCCTGGCGCCCTCCCTCGACCTGATCGGCAAAATCTGACGGGCAATATCCCGCTTGCACTCAAAGAAACGGATTCATCATGTTAGACGCCAGCGTAAAAGATCAGTTAAAAACCCACCTGGAAAAACTGACCCTTCCCGTCGAAATCACGGTTTCGACAGACAGCAGCGACAAATCCCGCGAAATGCTGGCACTGCTGCATGAAATCCGCGACCTGTCTCCCCGCATCCGGGTCATTGAGCACACGGATGATCCGGGGCGAAAGCCCTCCTTTACCATGACCCGTCCGGGAGAAAACACCGGCATCGCTTTTGCCGGTATCCCGATGGGGCATGAATTCACCTCTTTTGTCCTGGCGCTGTTGCAAACAGGCGGGCATCCGCCCAAAGCGGAACCGGAAATCATCGAACAGATCCAAAGCCTGGAAGGGCCGTTTCACTTTGAAACCTTTGTTTCCCTGACCTGCCAGAACTGCCCTGAAGTCGTACAGGCACTGAACCTGATGGCGGTACTGAATCCCGCCATCTCCCATGTCATGATTGATGGCGCCCTTTTTCCGGAAGAAGCGGAACAGCGCCATGTCATGGGCGTCCCGACCATTTTCGTCAATGGAAGGCAACTCGCAAGCGGGCGCATGACACTCAAGGAAATCCTGGCCATGATGGATACGGCTGGCATTGAGCGCGAAGCACAGAAAATTTCGGAAAAAGCGCTGTTTGACGTTGTCGTTATCGGCGGGGGAGCTGCCGCGTCAGCCGCCGCCATCTATGCAGCCAGAAAAGGCATCCGGGTTGGCCTGCTAACGGAAAACTTCGGCGGGCAGATGCTCAACACCACCACCATTGAAAATGTCATTGCCGTCAAGGAAACCGATGGCGTCCACCTGGCTGCGGCACTGGAAGACAATGTTGCCAGCAACGGCGTGGACATCATGATCCCGCAAAAAGCCATCCGGCTTGTTCCGGGCGAACACACCGAAATCCGAATGGAAAGCGGTGCCAGTATCCGCAGCAAAACCGTTATCCTGGCACCCGGCGCACACTTTCGCCAACTGCGTGTTGACGGGGAAAGCCAACATATCGGGCGTGGCGTGGCCTTTTGCGCCCACTGCGATGGGCCGCTGTATAAAAACAGGCAGGTTGCCGTCGTCGGTGGCGGCAATTCCGCAGTGGAAGCGGTCATCGACCTGGCTGGCATCGCCCGGCAGGTAACCCTGTTTGTCCGGAACAGCCAGATGGAAGCCGATACCGTCCTGCAGGAAAAAATCCGTAAACTGCCTAACGTCACCATCATGACGGATTCACAGGTATTTGAAGTCACCGGAGAACATGGCCGGGTCAATGGCCTCCTGTACCGGAACCTGAAAACAGACACGGCACACAGCCAGAAACTGGACGGCATTTTTGTCCAGATCGGGCAGCAGCCCGCAACCGGATGGCTGGATGGCACCGTCGATCTCAATGAGCGGGGAGAGATTATCATTGACGATCATGGGCGCACCTCCCTTCCGGGCATTTTTGCCGCAGGAGATGCCACCACCATTCCTTACAAACAGATTGTGATTGCGATGGGCAGCGGGGCAACCGCCGCGCTCAGTGCGTTCGACTATTTGATCCGGAACGGATAACTATGCGAAACTGTGGCTGACAATCACTTCCCAAACGGATAAACCCTATGGAACGTCATATCGCCGCCGCCGCACAACTGATAAAAAAAGCCGACGGATTACTGATCGGCGCAGGTGCGGGTATGGGCGTCGATTCCGGGCTGCCGGATTTCCGGGGAGACGAGGGCTTCTGGAAAGCCTATCCGCCACTGGGAAAAGCACGTATTCCCTTTGTCAAAATCGCCAATCCAGACGCATTTTCAGACAATCCGCCGCTGGCCTGGGGATTTTACGGCCATCGCCTGCAGTTGTACCGGGACACCATCCCCCACGCCGGTTTCCATATCCTGCAGGAATTTGCCGCAACAATGGAACATGGCCCCTTTGTCTTTACCAGCAACGTTGACGGGCAATTCCAGAAAGCCGGTTTCGCGCCGGAACGGGTTGCCGAAGTCCACGGCTCCATTCACCATCTCCAATGCACCGGCCCCTGCTCACGCGCCATCTGGCCGGCAGAAGCCCTGGCCGTTGATGTGGACATGGATCACTGCCACTGGCTGCCGAACCTGCCGGGCTGCCCCGAATGCGGCGCACTGGCCCGCCCCAATATCCTGATGTTTGGCGACTGGGGATGGATCGCCGACCAGACCCACCTCCAGATGGAACGCATGGACAAATGGTTCCGGAAAGTCAAAAACCCGGTTGTCATCGAAATGGGTGCCGGGCTTGCCGTACCGACCGTGCGCCGCGTTTGCGAATCAGCGCCTGCCCCGCTTATCCGGATCAACCCGACCGATGCGCAGATGGACAGGGACAGGCAAAATGCCATCAGCCTCCCGATGCGCAGCCTGGAAGCACTCGAACAAATCCGCACCATATGGAAAACGCTGTAACCACCATGAAAACACCGCATTCCCTTTCCCCCGAAGATCTCTGGGAAGACGTGCTGGCCGTTCGCCAGAACAGCCCGCTGGTGCACAACATCACCAATTTTGTTGTCGCGCCCTATAACGCCAATGCCCTTTTAGCGCTCGGCGCGTCCCCCGTCATGGCACATGCCCATGAAGAAGTCCGTGAAATGGCCTCACTTGCCAGTGCACTTGTCCTGAACATCGGCACTCTTGACCCGTACTGGGTTACCGCCATGAAAACCGCAATGGAAACCGCGAAACAGGCAGGAAAACCCGTTGTCCTTGACCCGGTTGGTGCAGGCGCGACTCCCTACCGCACAGAAACCGTGCATGAACTGGTCCGGCTTGGCCCGCCATCCGTCATCCGGGGCAATGCCTCTGAAATCCTGAGCGTGGCGGGACAGCAAACCCTGACACGGGGCGTCGATACCGCGGCATCGTCTGACATGGCTGTTCATGCCGCGAAAACGCTGGCGAAACAGATCGGCGGCACCGTTTGCATTTCCGGTGCGGACGATCATATTGTGGATCAGGCGGGACGGTGGACAACCCTCTCAAACGGGCATGAATGGATGACGCGGATCACCGGAACCGGCTGCTCGGCATCTGCCATGGTTGGCGCTTTTGTCGCCGTCCAGCCGGATGCCTGGCGCGCAACGACCGCAGCAATGGCCTGGCTTGGCGTAGCGGGTGAAATCGCCGCTGAACAGGTCTTCAGGGAAAATCGCGGCGTCGGCTCACTCCAGATACGGCTTCTGGATCAACTGCAATTACTCTCCCGCAACGACTTCATTTCACGCCTGACCATGCGCCATCGCACCTGAAATATTTCAGGGCAAAAAAAAGAAAAAACCGTTCCCCCATCAAGTTCCGGAAAATGCTGCCGTTAAGTTACTCAAGAGCAATCCTGAATCTGGTGGAACAATGAGTTCATGTGAAATTATCAATGTGTACGAGCGTCTGGCGGGACTAACCGCGCAGATGGCGCAGGCCGCACTCGCCAGAAACTGGAATGATTTCGAATCCCTTGAAAGTCAGTGTGCAAGACAGGTTGAGTATGCCAAAACGCTGAAGAAAACACCCTTAACCGGTGACCCGCTTCGCAGGAAAATCAGCCTGTTAAAAGAAATCATGACTCATGACCGGAACATCCGGGAAATGACCGAACCCTGGCAGAAACAACTTCCCCCTGCCATGCGACATTAACCCCTCATTTCCGGCAGCCTCCAAGCTGCCGGAATTTTCTCCCCCCCCCTTAAACCTGATCCAGGGCCTGTTCCAGGTCCGCGATCAGGTCGTCGATATGTTCAATACCGATTGAAAGACGCAGCATATCCTCGCTGACACCGGCTTTTTTGAGTTCTTCCGCGCTCAACTGGCGATGCGTTGTCGAAGCAGAATGCGTAATCAGCGAACGCGAATCGCCGATATTGACGAGACGGGTAAAGAGATTCACCGCATCCAGCATTTTCGCTCCCGCCACCCGCGGATTCATACCGGCAGGCGGCTTGACGCCAAACGACAGGATACTGGGCGCGCGGCCATTCATGTATTTCTGCAGCAAGGCATGATCCGGGTGATCCGGCAACGCCGCGCAATTGACCCAGGCCACTTTCGGATGGTCTTTCAGGTAGTTGGCAACCGCCAGCGCATTGTCGCAGGCACGCTCCATGCGCAGATGCAGCGTTTCAATACCCTGCAGGATCAAAAAGGAATTCATCGGGGAAAGCGCCGCACCCATATTCCTGAGCGGCACGACACGGGCGCGGGTGATATAGGCCGCAGCCCCCATTTCTTTCGTATAAACCACGCCGTGATAGGACACATCCGGTTCATTCAGGCGCTTGAAACGCGCCGCATTTTCTGCCCAGGGGAATTTGCCGCTGTCCACAATGGCACCGCCCAGGCTGTTGGCATGGCCGCCGAGCGACTTGGTCAGGGCATGCACCACGATATCCGCGCCCCACTCAAACGGGCGGCACAGATAAGGCGTCGGCACCGTATTGTCCACAATCAGCGGAATCCCGTGGGCGTGGGCAATCTCAGCCAGCCGTTCAATATCCGTCACATTACCGAAAGGATTTCCCACGGATTCGCAGAAAATCGCCTTGGTACGTGCGTCAATCAGCGGCGCAAAACTTTCCGGGTCGCGGGAATTGGCAAAACGCACCTCGATACCGTACTGCGGAAAGGTGTGCGCAAACAGGTTATAGGAGCCGCCATACAGCGTACTGGCTGTGACAATATTGTCGCCCATTTCCGCAATCGTCTGGATAGCGCAGGTAATCGCCGCCATGCCAGACGCCAGCGCCAGGGACGCCATGCCGCCTTCCAGTGCCGCCACCCTTTTTTCCAGCACATCGGTTGTCGGGTTCATGATCCGGGTATAGATATTGCCCGGCACCTTGAGATCAAACAGGTCTGCGCCGTGCTGCGCACTATCAAAAGCATAGGCAACCGTCTGGTAAATCGGAACCGCAACGGATTTGGTCACCGGATCGGGCGAATACCCCGCATGGATGGCAAGCGTATCAATTTTCATGGCGTCTCTTCTATGAACTGGACAAAAGAAACAAGTTTACATGGATTCACCATACCGGTGGAACAGGGAACAAAATAAAAAACGCGCCGGGGGAGGGTTCCCCCGGCGCGTTGGAAAGATTCAAATCAGCGGTTTTCTAATCGTAATGCGTGCGGCATTGCGCTATCTCTATGCGGTTTTCCACAATCCGGTACACGAGACGGTTTACGTCATCAATTCTCCGGCTCCAGTATCCCTGCCTGTCATGCCTGAGCGGTTCCGGCTTGCCGATGCCGTTGTGCCCGTTGCGGTCTATATCAAGCAGCAACTGGTTTACACGGCGAAGCGTTTTTTTATCTTGCGTTTGCCAGTAAAGATAATCTTCCCAAGCCTCGTCAGACCATATTTTATCCATTGTCAATCTCGATCAGATCACGAGCCTTACCTTTTCCGGCTTCAAGCTGATCTATGGCAGCGGCGAGTCTCGCCTGATTTTTTATACTGTAAAACGGGTCCGCGCTTCCGCTGATTTCAAATGGTATGCGCTGCTCGCGCAAAACGGCCCGGGCGAACATATTAACAGCGACCGTGGCATTCATACCCGCATCGGCACAAAAAGCATCAAAACGCTTTTTTATATCCGCATCCATGCGTACGCTTAGTGTTGTTTGCGACATAATAAACCTCCTGTCATGCTACATATGCACACTGTCATGCAATACCAATATTTTAGCACAATCAGGAAAATACCTCACGAATCCGGCAAGAAACCATAAAAAAACGCGCCGGGGGAAAAAATCCCCCGACGCGTTTTCATCCCCCCGGATTAAAACTGCA
>JAVBTJ010000021.1:0-3002 GCA_031556215.1 Oxalobacter sp. | reverse complement strand
ATTGCGGCGTTCTCCGGTGCGTCGTTGCCTCGAAAAATCTAGTTCACTACGCCGGCATTCGAATTTTCCTCATCGCCTTGCTCTTGGCGACACAGCGTCTTTTCACAAACGGCTTCATAACGTTAGAAGACCCAGCAACCTCGTCTATCTCAGGATATGCCACGGTTACTGCGCTTAAGTGCGCTTTGCACTTCATCTCGCAAAGCCCGCTAGTCAGCGGTTTCTCAACCTGTAATTGAACTGCCTGATAACAGGCCCCTTATCTTTATTACAAAATTGTACGAAAAAAAGGTTTTCATGACGAATGGTTATAGACTTGATCTAAATCAATGTTTATTAATAATTAAGCGGGTGAAAAATTTCATTTTTCAGGAAAATCACACCCTGACATGGCAAAAAAACAGGCGTACAATTAGTCAGCCGTGTGCATCAGGCGGTGAAAGTCTCAGGGATGAGGCAAAGAATTGAACGATGCATTTTTAAACTACTAAGGATTTAAATCATGGACAAGACCAACATCATCGGCGCTATCTTCGTTTTGGCTGCTGCTGTGTGCGTCGCATTCGCTGTAATGTAATTGCACAATAACTAGCTTGACTAGTAAGGGAGATTGTTAAAGCAATCTCCCAGGTTTTCTCCCTCCTGTAGTACCTTTCCCCTTATTTCCCCGGCTCATTAACTGCCCTTATAGGTGCGGCATTATCCTTATCGGGGTAAAATACTTCCCATGCATAGCGGTTTTACAGAAAAACGGCATTAATTCAATATATTAAAAAGGTTAAGTTTGATGGCATCAGTCAATACATCCCATTTCCTGCGGCAGGTTTATCGCCTGCTTGCCCTTGTTTTTGCCGGTTTTTTTGCCATGTCGCTGGCGCATGCCGATGACCGGGACGACTTTTTCCGGGCGGTCGAAATGGATCGGCCTGATCTTGTTGAAAAACTCCTGAAAAAAGGCGTCAGCCCCAATATCGCCGACCCCTACAGGGGCAATACCGGTTTGATCGTGGCCATGCACGAAAGTTCGATGGGGGTTTTCAACCTGTTGGTCAATACGCCGGGTATCGACCTGAACAAGCGTGCGGAAAACGGCAACACCGCTATCATGCTGGCAGCCTGGAAATCCAACGTACCCGCAGTCAAAACCCTCCTGGACAAGGGGGCCAGCGTCAACCAGTCCGGTTGGACAGCGCTTCACTACGCCGCGTCTGTTGGCAATATCGAAATTGTCACGATGCTCCTGGACAAGAAGGCACAGGTAGACGCACCTGCTCCCAACAAGACCACGCCGCTCATGATGGCAGCACGGAGCGGCCATACCCAAACCGTTAACGTCCTCCTGGATCATGGCGCGGATGTCCGGCTGCGTAACGAATGGGATATGAGCGCGATTGATTTTGCCCGTGACGGGGACTTTACCAGCCTGCAAAATGGCCTGCAAGCTCGTCTCGACAAGACCGAAGCGATGGCTGCCATGAAAAAATAAGTACGGCATACCTCAAAAGCCTGTCTATCAGAGATGATGACAGGCTTTTTTTGTGGTGCGTTTCTTAGGATCAGGATTCATTAATTTTCCTGCTGCAAAGCGGCTTTTTCCCGCCTGCGGAGCGTTGCCATGCCAAAATTAAACCCGCGGTATGTCCAATACGCCTTCGTCCAATTTTGTTCCGTTGCCTTGGCAGACAAGAAAAATCGACTTTTCGCGAACGGCAAGTTAATGCGTTCTGAGCCTAGTGTAAAGGTGGTCGCCTTCGCTTCTGCGGGGTCAAAATGCTGGGATAGGCTTTCGGGTGCGTCTGCGGAAAATCCGAACTGTAGTGCAGCCCCCGGCTTTCATTCCGGGAAAGCGCGCTTTCCACGATCAGGGCCGCTACTTCCACCAGGTTTCGCAGTTCCAGCAGGTTATTCGAAACGATAAAGTTGGCGTAGTACTCGTCGATTTCCTCTTTCAGAAGCTGGATGCGCCGCTGGGCGCGTTCCAACCGCTTTGTGGTACGGACAATGCCGACATAGTCCCACATGAAGCGGCGCAATTCATCCCAGTTATGCGAAATCACCACTTCCTCATTCGGGTTTGATACCTGGCTTTCATCCCATTCGGGCAGGGGCAGAAGCGGCGCATCCTTTTGCCGGTCGATATCGGCTGCCGCCATTCGTCCCAGCACAAGGCACTCCAGCAGGGAATTGCTGGCCAGCCGGTTTGCGCCATGCAGGCCGGTACAGGCCGCTTCGCCTACCGCATACAGCCCGTTGATATCCGTTTTTCCGTTGGTATCCGTAATAATCCCGCCGCAGGTATAGTGTGCGGCAGGCACCACCGGAATCGGCTGGCGGGTAATATCAATGCCCAGCTCCAGGCAGCGCGCGTAAATGGTCGGGAAATGGCTTTTCAGGAAATCTTCCCCCTGATGCGAGATATCCAGGTTCACATGATCCAGCCCGCGTTTTTTCATTTCAAAGTCAATCGCCTTTGCCACAATATCGCGTGAAGCCAGTTCCCCACGGGGATCATGCCATTCCATGAAACGTTTTCCAGCATCGGCACCGGCTTCCGGCGGCAGCTTCAACTGGCCTCCTTCACCGCGAACCGCTTCCGAAATCAGGAAAGACTTGGCCCAGGGATGGTAAAGGCAGGTCGGATGGAACTGGATAAACTCCATGTTCGAGACACGGCACCCGGCACGCCAGGCCATCGCAATCCCGTCGCCGCTGGCAGTGTCCGGGTTGGTGGTGTAAAGATAGACCTTGCCTGCGCCCCCGGTTGCCAGCACCGTATGCCGTGCAGCAAAGGTGCGGACTTCCCCCACATTTTCATCCAGCACATACAGGCCGTGGCAGTGGAGCGGGTGCGAATCCATACCCAGCCTGTCCGAGGTAATCAGGTCAACTGCGCAATGGTTTTCAAAAACACTGATATTGCGGCTTGCCCGGATGCGTTTTTCCAGCGTAAGCTGGACAGCGTGTCCTGTCGCATCAGCCGCGTGGATGATGCGCCTTTCGCT
>JAVBTJ010000117.1:0-3378 GCA_031556215.1 Oxalobacter sp. | reverse complement strand
AATTCGCTCGCCAAACCCGTTTATCAGCGGTTTCTTGACAGTTGCCAGGTTACAACATAGAGTGAAAAGCGTGTGTTTCCCTCTATCAGGGGAAAAAATGATTTCTTTAAAGGAGTCCTGATGCCGCCAGCAGCCAGAATAACCGATATGCATACCTGCCCTATGCAAACGCCTTCACACCCCACCCCCATCCCCCATGTTGGCGGGCCGATTTTACCGGCGGGGTGCCCTACTGTTCTTATCGGCAACCTGCCTGCCGCTCGCCAGGGAGATATGGCCCTGTGTGTCGGCCCTCTCTCCACCATTGTCACAGGCTCTGCCACTGTCCTGATCGGCGGCATGCCTGCTGCCCGGATGGGTGACATGACATCGCATGGTGGTCAGATCATCGCGGGGTGTCCTACTGTCCTGATTGGCGGTTGACATCATGCTCCCGGTACATCAGGCGCAAAACGAATATCCCGGTTTAAAAAATGACTGAGACAGCATATCCATTGCCCGTGTTTCATTTCTCGGTAACGATTGGCAGTTCAAAGGGCGGCTTTAGCGAAGTCAGCGGACTGCATCTCGAATATGGCGACATGAAAATGCCCGGTCTTCCCAAAGTGAGCGACGTCACACTACGCAAAGGCATCATGGACGCGAATAATACGTTTTTTGACTGGCTGCACCAGGTCAAACGCCATATTCCCGAACGCGAGGATGTTTTCATCAGCCTGTTAAACGAGGAGCATAAGCCGGTCATGACGTGGAAACTGGAGAAGGCATGGCCAATCAAAATGGAAGGGCCGGGGTTCAAGGGCGATTCGAATGAAATTGTGCTTGAGAAACTGGTTCTGGCTTATGAAAGACTGACGGTTGATTCATAAAACGGCCGACAGGCATAAAAAATATTTACCACCACCCCCGATACAGGATCGGGTTCATTGAAAGGCAGGAGGATCACCATGAGCGACAAGGACAGCGTCATCCGGATCAAGGTCAAGGGAAAAGATAGCGGCCTTTCTCCCTCTTCGGTAACGGTTCAAAGGAAAATCGGGCAAATTCCCGTGGCTCAACTGCTGTTTTCCGGGACGCTTGAAGAAAAATCACTCGTCTCAACCTGTATACCGGGAACCGAATTGCAGATTGAGGCCCAAACGGGCAAAGAATGGGCTCCGCTCTTTTCCGGCCTTATCAGCGGGCAGCACCTGCGCCTGAAAAACGGCGAACGGCAATTGACCATTGAAGTACGGGACAGGGCGCATGCGCTTACCCTTGCTCCCCGAACCCGTTTTTTTGAAAATAAAAAAGACAACGAAATATGCACGGCCATTATCAGGGAACAGGGTCTTGTCTGCGATATTCCGGATACCGGCACAACGCATGAACAAATGATCCAGATGCGCACGACGGAATGGGATTTTATTCTCAATCGCCTCTGGGCAAACGGGCTGCTGGCTATGGTCAGGGATGGCGCGATCACCGCTATCAAGCCGGAACCCCGTGGTCGTGACCTGGAATTGCTGCCGGACGAAATTCTCGAACTCGAAAGCCGGATGGATGCGCAATCTTCTTTTTCCGGCATTTCCGCAAAAAGCTGGGATGCGACCAAACAGGCAGAAGTAACAGGAAAGGCCAAAAATATCTCACTGCCGGTACCCGGCCCACTCTCCCCCAAAAAAGCGGCGGCTGTGTTCGGGCAAAACCCGGAGATGGTTTCAGGCGCAGGGCTGCCCAAAGCGGAACTTGAGGGATGGGCCGACAGCCTGATGCGGCAAGGCCAACTGGCGCTGAATTACGGGCATATCAAAATCCCGGGACGGCCTGTAGAAACCGGTGGCGGCCTGCTTCTCAAAAACGGCGGGGAATCTGTTGACGGACGCAGCCTGATATGGGGCGTGCAACATGATTTCACAGATGGAAACTGGATAACCGAAATCCAGTTTGGCCTGGCATACCTGGCTAATGCGGCTGCGTCGTGGAGCCGCCCACTGCCTTCCCTTAACGGCCTGTGGCCCGGAAAAGTCAAGAAAATATCCGGTGACCCAGAAAACGGTGGCCGCCTCAAGATCGCGGTTCCCGCCATCCACAATGGTGACGAAGGAAGCTGGTCGAGGCTGGCAACGCCGGACGCCGGTAACAAAAGGGGGCAGGTTTTCCGTCCGGAAAAGGATGATGAAGTGCTGCTGGGCTTTTATGACGGCGATCCCCGCCATCCTGTCATTCTCGGGCAGGTTTTTTCCAAAGCGAACCCTGCCCCGAATGCGCTGAAGGCCGAAGATGAAAGAAACAACCTGAAAGGCATGGTAACCCGCAGCGGGATCGAACTGCTTTTTGACGACGACAGAAAAGAAATCACGCTGAAAACCCCCGGCGGCAATGCCTTTGTTATCAGCGACAAGGATCGGTCTGTCACCATCCAGGATCAGCACAAAAACAAAATCGTGATGGCGCAAAACGGCATCACGATTGACAGCGCGCGGGATATTACGCTGAATGCAAAAGGAAACATCACTTTCAATGCGACACAGCGATTAAAAGCGGAAGGCTTGAGTGTCGAGATGAAAGGAAAAACCTCGCTCAAGGCGGAAGGCGCTATGGCAGAACTGAACGGTCAGGCCATGACGACCATCAAGGGCGGGCTTGTGAAGATTAACTGAGTCACGGCGGCATCCATGCCTGTGATCTCAACGATAGGCCGTGCGGGTTGAGTGACAACCTGACGCTTGTCGGCGTGGAATTTTCCTGAGATTCCTTGAAAGAATGGCAAAAACCTTCAAAGGAAATACGAATGCCACAGTACACCATTTATCAAGCCGGTCCGCTTTTCACAGATGCAGAACGCCAGTGGCATCGCGCTACGAAAGATGCGATGGAAAACGCCGGGATGAAAGTTGATGTGATCTGGCCGGGCGAATTACTCACCGGCGAGCAGATTGACGCCGCTGGGGCGGACGCCCCATCACTAATCTTCAAGGTATGCAAAGATGCCCTGGACGACAGCGATATGGTTGTCGCCCTTCTGGACGGCACCCAGGTCGATGATGGCACTGCCTGGGAAATCGGCTACGCCTATGCAAAAGGAAAACGTATCTACGGGATTCGTACTGATTCCAGAGTCGCCGGAGACACCAAATTTAGTCGGGTCAACGGAATGATTGAAGGTTGCCTGTCGGGACTGGCCAGAACCGTCCCGGAACTTGTTTCAATGATTACCCGGTGGCGACTTGAAGCCGCTATTCAATGAGCTTGATTTGCCACTATCCATTGAAATAATTATTCAACTAGGTTTCAAGATACAAGAAGTCCGCCCCGGGGGGGGGTGCGGGCGTTTTTGTAACGGCCAAAAAGACCGCCCCCGGGGTTGGGGGAAAAGCAGGGACAAACCAACCAAAA
>JAVBTJ010000072.1:0-15792 GCA_031556215.1 Oxalobacter sp. | reverse complement strand
AGATTGCCGGCGAGTCGTATTTCAAGTTGCCCGTGGCGCTGGCTTCGATTGCCCCAGACGGCAAGGTTACGGTTGACGTCAAGTTCCAGCTTTCGCCTGGTGAACTGAATTCGACGAAGGTGGCGACACAGGCTGATGGTTCTGACTGGATCAAGGTAAAAGCCGGCGCGATGACGGAGGAAAAAGGAACCAGCGGGGAAATCCGCCTTGACAACAACACGGCTGTCAATACGACCGGGTCGATCACGCTGAAAATGTCGGTGGTTGACTCGACGATCAGCGTGAGTGTTGCCGGTGTTTATGAGGGCGACCAAAAATTTGATGGCGGTGCGACTGCCGATGGGGGTGGCGGCTTTATCGGTGGCGGCGTGATCACCATTTCCGGTCTTGCCATTGACAAGAGCGATGTCATGACAGAGCTCAAGCTGACGGTGGATAGTGACAGGGGGTATATTACAGGGCTTGATCCCGCCAAGGTGCTTGTCGATAGTACATCCGTTCCAGGGAAAACAACGTATACCATTGACGCTTCGACTTGCGCAGATTATCAGGATTATCTGAAAGCAATCGTTCAGGGAAAGGATATCAACAACGTTCCTGTGGTACTGAAGTTTGTCCCGTGGGGAGATAATGCTGAGAACATCCAGGGCTATGACTACCACAAAAACACGGATACGGAGATTATCTGGAGCGCGACGGTCAAGGATATGCTTTCAGGTGATGAGAGCTATTTCGGGACGAAAGATGGCAATATCGTGGAAGCCAAGGTGGTGGTGGATGCCGTAGCCAATAAGCCGGCGGTAACGCTTGCGCCTGATATACAGAATGGCAGCCTGCTTGTGCTTGAGGCCAGCAGTGCGCCCGACAAGACCGCCGATGTAAAGCTGCATCTGGATTTTGACGACACCAGCGGCAGCGAGATTCATTACGCTGTGTTGCAGCAAAACGCCGATATCACCTGCAATACGGTGAAGGTTTCCTATGATGGTGGTGTCACCTTCGACGATAAGGCAACGGTGGTCACGGTGGTTGATAAGGCCGGCAATCTGTACTATGGGGTCGTTATCGATCCGACAAAAGGATCGGCTGATGTGACATTTACGGTCAGGGCCAAGCCGGATGTAACCCAGGATACGGATATTTCGCTGAAAGTGGGGGGTATTTCGGCCGAGGCGAATCTTGGCAGGGACGATTCGGACAGGGAACTGACGCTGGATAACAACTGGAGCGAAGCCATCAGCGACAAAGATAGCGATAAGGTGAAAATCCGTATCGGCGTGGTTGAGACAACGGCGGCAAAGCTGGATAACGCCGCGTTGGTCGAAGGCAATGATACCTCGGTTGCGCTGAACCTGACAGCGGCAGACGGTACCAGCCTGCAAACGCTTCTGAGTGGGAACCACGAGAAGATCACCGCCCTGACGATGGATATTTCGCAGGTTTGCAAGACGGCAATGCCAAAAGATACGCTCATTGGCTATATTACTTACGATGGCAATGATTATGCGATCAAGCTGGCGTCTGCTGTTGCCGCGAACGGTACGGCGACAGTGATGGTGACGCTGCCGGATGGCCTCATCCCGGCTGGCGGGTTGGACATCAGCCGGCTTTCTATCAAATTGAATCCGGCTTACCACAACAACGAAACCCTCACGATCAAGACCACGCTGGAAGTGACGGATGAATCGGGCGCAACAGGCGAAATCGTGATTAACGGTACAACGGTGGCGATAGCCGCCACAGCAGATGTCCCAACGGGACTTACGCTGACGCCTGTCGAAGATGCCGCGCATGCCCAGACGATAATCAAGCTGGAGGCCAGCTTTGTTGATGCGGATGGCTCTGAAGCGCATTTCTTCTACGTGAAGGTGGTCGATGGCGTGACGGTAGTTGGGGGGACGCTGGTGATGGATGCGACAAAAACAGCAGCCGGTTTTGCCGATGGCGACACGGTGTACAAGGTCAATGCCTCCAGCAATACGGCGGCGGACATCAGCCAGAATATCACGCTGGATATATCGGGAAAGACAGGGACTTCTAATTCGACCGAGGTGAAGGTTGTGGCGGTTTCCCACGAAAGCGGCGTGCCGGGTACTGTCAATACGGCATATGCCTATTCGGAGCAGAAGACGGTGACGCTACGCGTAACCAATGCCGCGCCAGAGGCAACGGATGTCGATCGCAGCGACAAGATTACCCAGACGCAGACGGGCTTACTCACCTTTACGGATGCCGACAATGATCTGGTGGCGCTGGAGTCGGTGCTCGGCGTAGCGGCGGGCATCTGGAATGGCGATCATACCCAATATACGGTTGTCGGCGCGCATGGCACACTGGTGGTCGATGCCCCGCCAGCGCACACGGACGGAACGGACACGACGGCCTACTCCTACACCTATACGGTGAATGAGACTGGACTGGCGGCGGGTGATGTGGATGTCTTTACCTTCAAGGGCACGGACGCCGGGTTTGGCGCTGAGGCGACAGGTACGCTGACATTTACGCTGGAAGCTATCGATTATCCTGTTAGTTCGAACCCGGTACATGATGGCAGCGGTGTATTCGGCTGGAATGCCGGTGCCAATATCAACGTCACCATGAACGGTAGTGAGGTGAACGCCGGAACGGGCGATGACAATATCACGGTATCGGGCAACGCTAACAAAATCTACGGCGGTGGTGGCGACGATACGATTACGGTAACGGGTGACAGCAACGAAATCTATGGTGGCGACGGTAGCGATACGATCACTGTCAGCGGCACGGACAACACGCTATACGGCGGGTTGGGTGAAGACTTCATCGATTTGCTGTCAGGACACGGCCAAACGACGATTGGTTACAGCGGTCTGGGAGAGGTTGGCGATACGATTACGGGCTTCAAATTTGGCGAGGCCAGCACGGGTGTCGGGGATATTCTGGATATCAAGGATCTTTTGAGTGGTTTTTCGGGGACTGACCAGGATTTCATGGATGGGGAGTATCTGAAGTTTGCTGTGGATCAGGCGGATGGCAAGACCACGGTTACTGTCAGAGTGGATGTCGATGGCAAGGACGAAACGGCGCATGACGCTGTCACGCTGGCGACGATTGTGATGGAGGGAGTACCTCTTCTGGGTGGCGATCCGGCGGCCCAGGCGCAGGAACTTTTCGAGCAGTTGCTTCATAACGAGCAGATCAAGATCATGTGATTTTGGCGGGCTGAAAGGCGGGTTCGTGCGGTGGCGGATTATTGCGGCATATCCAGGCAGTCTTCGACTATCTCCACATCCAGCAGGCCGAACCTTTCAAGGCCGGTTTCCCGGATTTCTGCCCGGCGCGGCAGGATTTTTTTTCCGCGGACATCAACGACACAGACAATGTCAAACCCTTCCCTGGATGCGATGAATCGGAGGGTGCCGAATACTTCGCCGCTGCACGGGTCTTTTATCGTGCTGCCATGCTTCCATTTCAGTTCGTGTCCGGAAATGCGGATTTTTTCCCCGGTTTTTTCGCTATTTCCAGACCTTGTGATGTTCAGGTCAATATGTCCTGTCATGGTGTGGTTGCTCATGTCAAATTCCGGTTGCGGCGCGGATTGTTGCCTGGATATCCGGTTCCTGCAAATCACGGATATCGCGCACAAGGGTTATTTTCGTGCTGTGGTCGATAAACCGGAGCAGGGTTTTGACATCGTCTTCCGGGAGACTGATACATCCGGATGTCGGTTTCCCTTCGGAAACATGCAGGAAGATGGCAGACCCTGCCGGGCTGACGACAGGGCGGGTGTTTTTCCATCGCCCTCCTCTTTGCGGGAAGTCAGCCCGTTTCTCCCGGCAAACCCCGCCGTTTTCAGGGCAAGTTGCCATTTTTCATGGGTTTTTTCCAGGGCAAAAACTTGCACGCCAGGGCCATCTCCCACGGAAATGATCCGCTTTACATCGGTAGGCTGCCCTGCATCGGCAATGGCGGAGGGCAGTGAAAACAACAGCAGAAAGAGGGAAAAAATAAAGCGGAAAAAACGGCTCATGCCAATGACATCCATAACGCAAACAGGTTTCTTTACTGTATCAGATCAAATTCATCGTCATCCATCGCCAGGTGAAACTGGTAGTCTTCGGCGTCTTCTGTTATGAAGACCTGGATGCCTTGGTATTCGTTGTGGTCGGATTCCGGGTTCAGGGCGGCGGATGGCCTGCCATCCATCAACTTTTTGAAGAAATCCTCGCTTATCTCGATCAGGAGTATTTCTTCTCCTGCCTGTTGCAGGCCGGATAGTTCTTCATCAAAAGTATCAAGGTCGTTTGGCATGTTCAGGTACTCAAGGCAAATAAAGTTGGGTGTATGTGGGACAATGGACTACAATTTTCGCATGGGTTTCCGGGTTTTCAGGCTGTTTCGTGGAGGTGCCATGATGTCTGTGCCATGTTTTTCTGATTTCCGGGGTGTTTCCGGGGGTTTTCTCATGTGCATGGTGCTTTTGCTGTCCGGCTGCAAGGAGCCTGCCGTGCCGCCGGGTTCGCCGGAAGCGCTTCCGGCAGAGGGGACGCTACGGTTTTCGGCAGCGATGTCTTATGAGGATCGGCAGATGATGAAGCGTTATCTGTTGCAGGGGCTGCACGATGGGCTTGTTGCGGTGGCCGAAATGCAGGCACGAATCGGCCAGCCAGACTTTGCTGCCTGAGTCTAGCTGTTGTCCTCTGCGAATGCGAAGAACCTGTCCTCTCCCACGGTGATGTATTCTCCCCAGTTTTCAATGGTTTCGATGGCAGCTTCGTTGGCGACACCGGTCTTGCCGAAGCTGTAGGTCACGCTGTTGGGGGTTCTTTTGAGGATGGTGATGGTGTTGGTGCCGCTTCCGCTACAGCCGCCATAGACGATTTCACCCGAATATTTCAAGCCTTCTTTGAATTGTTTGCCCATCGAATTCATCCTTTGCTTTCAGAAAACGTGCTATGCCGAAACAGCCGATCAAAAGGTTCAGCATAACCTGATGCGGCGGCGTGCGTCAATTGCCGGTCGTCTTTTTGATGGTAATCAGGTTGGTATTGAATCCGATGGTGTAGCCGTAGTCGATCCGGTCTGCCAACTTGCGGATCAGGTTGATGCCGCTGTACACAAGGTTTTGCTGTTCGGGGGCGGTGTAGTCAACGGGGTTGAAGGGGATACCTTCGTCGCGGAAGCTGATCCGGATGGTGTCATCGCTGATTGAAACGGAGATATCTATGCTGCTTGCACCAGGGGGATTGCCGCCGTACATGACGGTATTAACAGCCATTTCTTCGATGGCAATACCGACCTGCATGGCGGCGTTTTCTCCCACGCCGCCGTCGCGGCAAAAACGGGTAACGGCTTCTGAAAGGCGCACGGCTTCTTCCAGCGTGTTGGCGATGGTGACATCCATTGTTATCACATCGTCATTTTTTTCGGGAAGCATGAGCAGGCCTTTTACCTGGCCTTCTGATCGCGTACTGATCCGGTGTGTCATCAGAAAGATCACGGCGATGGTGATGGCTTCTGCCAGGGAAAACGCCAACCAGATTCCCTCCAGTCCCAGCCAGCGCGAAAGAAGCCAGGCGGCTGGCACGATCACGACTAAACCCTGAATGAGGGTGATGGTGAGGGCGGTTTTTTGCTGCTGGAGGGTTTGCGCGTAATACATCATGAAAAAGGTGAAGGCGGTGCCGAGCAGGCTGGGGACGAAAAAGCGGACCGCGTTGGTTCCTATGGCAAGTTCTTCACCTCCGCTGATACCGAGCAGGGTGAAGATGGCAGTGGGGAAAAATTCCAGGGCGGTAACGAAAGTGGCCGTTATGCAGAGCAGCACCTTCAGCGCTCTTCTGACAACGAAGCGGATGCCGGCAAAGTCTTTCTGGCCGAAAAGGACGCCGATAATGGGCATCATGGTCTGGGATGCGCCAGAGACGAACATGCTCCCCAAGGACATGCAGGCGAGACAGCCGGAAAAGGCCACCATGCCGCTTTTACCCGCGATGGAGAGAACCAGGCTGTTGATGAACAGTATTTTCAGGAAGACCATGCAGGCGCTGATTCCGCCGGGCAGGCCCGCCTGGATGACTTTGAGGATCTGGTTCAGCCTGAGGGCGGAAAGGGTAATCCGGAAGCTGCATCGGCTGGATGCGAGATAAAACAGCACCATGATGCCGCTAACGGCATATCCCGTCACGATGGCGAGAGCCGCTCCACGCACATTGCCCAGAAGGTGGATGAACAGGATATCGGCTCCCAGGTTGACGATGTTGGCAACGACCAGTACGGCAGCTGCCAGGCCAGGGTGCCCGTCTGTGCGGATGAAATAGGTCATGCCGGGGATGAGGATGATGAAGGGCGCGCCATAGATCAGGGGCTCGATGAAGTGGGAAAGCGATTCTCTGATAGCGGGATTGTCGCCGCCAAGCAGCAGGGTTAATTTGTCCAGAAACAGGCCGCCGCACAGGGCGAAGACGAGTCCTGACGAGGCCAGCCCGGTCAGGGTGGCAGTAAAGGCATGGTTTGCCGCCTTGCTGTCGTGTTTGCCTTTGTGGAAAGCCGCCAGTACCGATCCGCCTGCGCCGAAAAGAATGAATATGGCGGCATATCCCTGCATCAGGGGCAGTCCAAGGTTGACGGAGACGAGGGCGGCCGACCCCAGCATGTTGCCCACGACGATGAGGTTGATCATGATGCTCATGGAAAGCGCCATGGTTGTGAGGACGGTCGGCAGGAAATAGCCGCTGAAGCGCTTGATGAGGAGTTTGCCGTTGCGTTGGAACATGGGTGTCCTTATTTTACTTACATGCGAATCGCTGTCACGCCGGGCGGCGGTTTGCTGCCCAGTACGCACAATGCCAGGCTGTATCCGGGCAGGGTATCGCCATAGAGCTTGAATTGCATTTCCGGCCTGTCCGAAGAAAGTCGTGCGCTGTACCGGGTGTCGTCAGGTCTGTTATCCAGGGCGTGGCGCAGGGAAAAGGAATTGGGTTCTTGCGACAGGCCGATGCCGAGGAGTTTCAGGTAGCTTTCCTTGAGGGTCCACAGGTCAAAAAAGCGGCGTGTCGTGGGCATGCGGAAAAACCAGTCCTGTTCATCCGGGTGAAAGGCTGTCCGCGCCAATGAGCCGCAATCTTCTTCACGCTGTTGTTCTATATCTATGCCGACAGGAACCTCGCTGATGGCAAGTACGGTGTAGCAGCCAGAATGGGAGAGGTTGAAGCAGGGACCATCGGAAAGGAAGGGTTTGCCGTAGTGGTCATACCGGAACCGTTTTTGCAGGTTTTCCCCCAGAAAACGGGTCATGAGCAACCATCCTGCGAGGCAGCGCAGCCGGTCATCCTGCAACCTGAAGGATGACATTTTCTGGAAGCGGTCTGGCGGCAAAAGGGAGGCAAGCGCTTCTGTCGTTTGCGGAAGTTGGCGAATATCGGTGACGTAGATATGCGTTTTCCCGTTTTGTTCCATCAATGCATCGCGTTTTGTATTCATCATGCAGCCCTTGAGTCAGCTTTCAAAAAGGCCCATGCCGATGAGCCCCTGGATAAAGCCGCGCAGATATTCTGTATCGGTTTGCGGCCAGCGCCAGTTGTGGCGCAGCAGGACCTGGGCGGTAAAGGTGCTTGCGGCTGCCAGTGGTGTAATCATTTTTCCATGTCCCATGTCCTGGTATGCCATGAGGCTGACCAGCCTGTCGGACTGGTTGGGGTCTTGCATTGCCTCTGCCATTTTTTGCGCAAACACGTCGTCTTCTACTATGGGGAGGTTCAGCCCCGCGTCCTGCATGGCGGCAATGATGTCGCCCATGAAAAGGTTATGGTTGTTGAAGGGGTGGAAAACCCGGCAGGCATCTGGTGCCGTGGCAAGCAGCAGTACGGCCCTTGCCGTGCTGTCGATGGGCGCGAGTTCAGTCTGGTGCAGGCACGATGAATATGGGAAACAGCCGATGGCGTGGTAGGCGCGCAAGCGGCCAACAAAGCTGTTGGAGTGCAGGTTGATCTGGAATTCGCCGTCACGGTTGCGGGCCATCAGGTTGCCGACCCGCATGATCTTGGCGTCCAGTCCCTGTTGCGCGGCTTCCAGTATGGCCCGCTCGGCCAGGAATTTGCTGCTGATGTACTGGTTTTCAAGGTTTTGCCCAAAGAACAGGTTCTGCTCGGAAAGGAGGGTATCCGGAGGCGGGGTGTTATCCACGGAAAGACCGGCCACGCTGGTGGTGGAAATCTGTACCAGCCGAGAGTCGTTTTGCCGTGCCAGATCAATGAGTTTGAGTACGCCGCCGAGATTGACGTCGCTGATGCTTGTATCCTTGGCGAAATGCGATACGTTGGCAGCGCAGTTGATGATGGTGTCAGGTGCAAAGCCCACCTGTGCTTTCATCCGGGCCAGGGAAGCGGCGTCCGTTATGTCGCCTTCGAGGGCGAACAGGCGGTTGCCGAAGAGAGACTCAAAGGCATCTTCAAAGTAGTAGTAAAGAATCTGTTTGAGGCGTTTTTCGACGGAGTCATAGCGTCCGCGCCTGAGCAGGCAGCAGACTGCCACGTTTTCGTGCTGGAGCAGGGAATGGAGCACATGCGAGCCGAGAAAACCGGTTGCGCCGGTGAGCAGCACGTTGCCCAGGGGTCGCGCTTTGGCAGACTTGAACGCTTCCAGGGTGTTTTCGGCAAGGAGGGCGTGGATGTGGCCGTAGTCATAGGCGTCCGACTTCGTGTCGGGTCCGGCAGATGCGGTTTCTCCTGTCAACAGACGGGCGAGTTGGCGAGGTGTCGGATGGGCGAATACATCGGCATAGGCAATGGAGGTATCGCCGGTGCCGCTGATGTTGCGGCGTTTGGCCTCGATGAGAACACGGGTAACGGCCAGGGATGAACCGCCAATGTCGAAGAAGTTGTCCAGGGTGCCGACGCGTTCAAGATTGAGTACGGTTTCGTAAATAGCGCAGAACATTCGCTCCAACTCGTTTTCTGGTGCGGTATAGGCGACAGGGCCGACTGGCTCTGGATCAGGCAGGGATCGGGCATCGTTTTTGCCGTTTGGCAGCTTGGGCATGGCTTCGATGCGCTCGCATGCCGTGGGCACCATGTAAGGGGGAAGGGTCCGGGCGAGTTGCTCGCGCACGGCAGGCGGGTCAAGCGTTTCGTTGCCGACGTACCAGGCGCAGAGGTGGTCTGTGCCATGCAGGTTACGGATGGCTACAGAGCAGGCCCGGATGCTGGGAATGGATGCCAGGGCGTTTTCTACTTCGCCAAGCTCGATACGCAGCCCGCGCAGTTTGATTTGGTTGTCGTTTCTGCCGAGGATGACGATTTCTCCGGCATCCGTCCAGCGGGCATAGTCGCCGGTCCTGTAAACAGGCTCGCCGTGAAAGGTGATGAAGCGTTCGGCTGTTTGTTCCGGCAGGTTATTGTAGCCTCGCGCAAGCCCTATTCCGCCGACCAGCAGTTCACCCACCATGCCGCAGGGCAGGATATTGTCGTCTTCATCCACAACGTATTCACGGACATTGAGCAGCGGCGCGCCATTGGTGACTTTGTCTTCATCGGTCAGTTCCTTGCAGTTACAGGAAACCGTGATTTCCGTTGGCCCGTAGGTGTTAAAAAGGCGTGTTGTGCCGTGCGTCGGACTGCGTGATGGTTTGACTTGCAGTTTGGCGAGCAGGGTTTCAGGGTATTTTTCCGCGCCGCCCATGAGTACTTTGCAGCGCAGCATGGCTTCCAGGAGCGGCGGGTACTCGGTGTATTCAAGCAGGCGCGAGGGCGTGGCGTTGAAGGCGTCTGCGCCTGTCTGCGCAAAAAGTTCAGCCATGCGGACGGGGTCGCGGGTTTCTTCCTCATCGGCAAAAACCAGTGTTTTTCCGTTGCACAGCGCTGTCATGCTTTCCTTGAGGAACATGTCGAAAGCCACCGTGCAGACGGACAGCATGGCATTGGCATCGGTTGCCAGCGCATGGACGTGCGGATTCAAGGGGTGTGCGGTGACGTAGTTGGCAATGCCCTTGTGCCGTATCATCACGCCCTTGGGTTTGCCTGTTGAACCGGATGTGTAGATGATATAGGCCAGTTGTTCCGGGTCTGTGGGCAGATCCGGATTGTCCGGGCGACTGTCCTGGCGCAGGCTGTCAATGTCCAGCACCGTGATCGAGGGCATCTCGTTTAATCTGGCTGCTGTGTCGGCATCGTGCGGGTCAACCAGGACGAAGGGGGCGTTGCTGTCTTCCAGTACATGGGCGATCCGGTCGGCAGGGTATTCGGGGTCAATGGGGATATAGGTTCCACCTGCCTTGAGTATCCCCAGCATGGCAATGAGTACGCGCCCGGTGCGGGGCAGGATGAAAGCCACCCGGTCTTCCGGGCGCATGCCCATGCGCAGGAGGCCGTGCGCCAGGCGATTGGCTTCGGTGTTCAACCGGGCAAAGGTGTATGTGTCCTCGCTGGCGACCAGGGCTGTGTGTTCCGGGTATTTTTCTGCTGCCGCTTCAAACATGCGATGCAGGATGGGTTCCGGGAGCAGGTCATCCATCTGGTTAAAACGCGCGAGTTGTGCCTTTTGTTCGGGTGAAACCAGGGAGACTGACCGGACGGGAGCGGATGGTTCGGCCATGAGATTGTCCAGCGCAATGCCCAGCGTTTCTGCAAAGCGTTCCATGAGCTGGCGGGAGTAGCGCGCATCATCGTATTGCGCAGCAAAGAGGGTTTTCCCCTCGCGTTCTTCTACATGAACGGAAAGCTTGAATTTGGGTTCCGGGGCCGCCAGCGGCGTAATGGTCAGGGGATGGCCGTTCAGGGCATATTCCCCGGTTACTTCCAATTCACAGGCGTACATGATGGTGGGGTCAAAGCCGTAAGTTTCGGCAATGTGGGTCAGGGGGTAGTTTTCGTGGCTGGTGGCATGAAGGAGGGCTTTCTGCGCGGAGCGGATGAAATCGAGGCAGGAAAGCGATTGCCCCAGGCTGACGCGCAAAGGCAGGGTGTTGACGAACATGCCGAAGGTGTTGCGCAACCGGACATCGCTTCGTCCGTTGCTGATGGTGGAAAGCCAGGCATCCGAGCTTTGGGTCCAGCGGGAAACGGCATAGGATACGGCGGCCAGATAGAGGGCTGCTGGTGTCAGGCCATGATCCCGGCAGAAGCGTTCGGCTTTTTTTTCATCCACAACGCAAACAGCTTCTCCCATGGCGCCCCGTTTTTCGTTGTGCGGCAGGTCAGTCGGCAGTTCACTGGCGGATTCAAAATCCTTGAGCAGGTCGTCAAAATAGGCTTTGTCTTCCTGCCACGCAGGGCCATTTGCCCGCCCGGCTTCTATCAGCGCCCAGTCAAAGGCTGAGAGTTTTTCCTGCATTTCTGCGGGCAGGCTGCCTTTTTCGTATGTTGCCGCAACAAAGCGCAGGAAGAGATCCAGCGAACTGCCGTCAAAGACAAGGTGATGTACATCCAGGAGCAGACTGGTTCCCTGTGGCGAGTGGATGACTTCGGCCCGGTACAGGGGGCCTTCAAACAGGGGGAATGGGCGCACAAAGGTAGCGGCATAGGCGCGCAGTTCTTCATCTGTCATCTTCCTGCAAGGCACGCTGGTCGGGGCATGATCCGGGGCAATGCGCATTTGCTCGCCTGCCATGAGAAGATGCGACTTGGCTGCCGGATGGGCGTCAAGGACGGCGGCGACAGCAGAAGCCAGGCGTTTTGCATCGATGGTGTCATGCAGGCGTATTTGCATCGGGATGTTGTAGGCCAGCGTGTCCGGGCGTTTCAGGCAATCGAAGCAGACGCCGAGTTGGTTGTGTGTCAGGGGATAGCCCGGCAGACCGGATGTTTCTGTTGTGAGCGTTTTTTCGCCGGATGAGGTGGGCAAAACGGGTTGGGTGGCGCGTTGCAACAGGGTGGCGACAATGGCGTTTTCCAGGCCAAGCACAGTAGGTTCGCGCATGATGTTCCTGACAGCAGGGGCGATTCCGAGGCGCTCATCCAGAAGTGCCGCCAGCTTGATGGCTGAAAGCGAGGTCAGACCGGCGCGTAGCAGATTAGTGTCCATGGCGAATTGTTCATGCCCAAGCACGGTATGCAGTACTTCGGCCAGAATTTTTTCCAGTTCGGTCCTGGGGGTAGTGGTGCGATTTTCCCCTGCTGAAGTCTGGACGCTGAAATCCGGTGGGGGAAGCTTTTTGCGATCCACTTTGCCGTTAGGGGTAAGCGGGATGCGTTCAATGGCCATGGTGGCGGCCGGAACCATGTACGGCGGCAACTGTTCCTCGATAAAACGGTTCAGTGTTTCCACATCAATGCGGCGTTCCGGATTCGGCACTACGTAGGCGACAGCACACTTTCCACCGCCGGGTGCGTCAAGTGCCACTACAGCAGCATCGGCAATGTCCGGGTGCTGGCGGATTCGACCTTCGATTTCGGTCAACTCCACCCGGAATCCCCGGATTTTTACCTGGAAGTCCTTTCTGCCGATGAAGTCAATGTTGCCATCAGGGAGCCAGCAGACGACGTCTCCGGTGCGATACATCCGGGCGTAGTCCGGGTCGTCTGGCGGCGTGAAAGGGTTGGCAACGAAGGCTTCCGCAGTCTGTTCAGGCCGGTTCAGGTAACCGAGCGCCACCTGGCGTCCCGCCACGCAGAGTTCGCCTGCTGTACCGATGGGCGCAAGGCGGTTGTTTTTATCGACGACATACAGCCGGGTGTTGTCCAGCGGTTTCCCCAGCGGTACCCTGTCGTACAACCGTTCCATGGGAAATGCTGTGGTACATACCGTGCATTCGGTGGGACCATAGAGATTGTGGAAGATGTAGTTCTTGGGTGGCGCGATGGGCACCAGCGCTTCACCGCCAGAAGACAGGGAACGCAGGCTGTGGTTATCCATGCGTTCCATAAACTGGCGTCCCAACTGGGTTGTTATAAAGGCCAGCGTGATGTTGGTGGCATTGAAACAGTCATTCAATGCCGGGAGGTCCAGGCGCATGTCTTCGGGAATGATCTGGATGCGCGCACCACGGCTTAGTGCGGGAAACATCTCCATCATGCAGACGTCAAAGCCGAAGCTGGCATAAGCCGCTACGGCGTCGGAAGGCGTCAGGCCATAGTAGCGCTCGAACCAGGCGCAGAAATTGGCCAGATTGGCGTGAGAGAGCATGACCCCCTTGGGATTGCCTGTCGTGCCGGAGGTATACAAGAGGACAAACAAGTCGGCAGGCCTGGGCGGTGGCGGGAGAGAGGCGGGAGCATCCGCATCGCGCATGGCCCATATGGCTTCTGTGGATAGCAGATTGCCAGTGAAGCCTGGAACCATTTCTTCCAGGCCGGGATCGGCAATCAGGAGCGTTGCGCCGGAATCGGCAAGCATGAATGCCAGGCGCTCGGAAGGATAGCTCGGATCAAGGGGAACGTAGGCGGCGCCGGACTTGAGAATGCCGAGGACGCATACCGGCATCATCAGGCCGCGCGAGACGAGAACGCCCACGGCGTCGCCCCGGCCGATGCCGAGTTTAGCGAGCGAGGCGGCCAGCCTGTCGGTGAGGTCGTCCAGTTCCGCATAAGTCAGTGCCGCATCATTGAAGGCCGCAGCGCAGTTTTGCAGCACGGCACGCGCCTGTTCCCGAAACAGGTCAATGACCGTTTTTTCAGAAGCCGGGCCGGTCATTGTTCCGGCAAAATCTTCCAGCAGTTGCCTGCGCTGGTTATCAGGCAGTTCTGCCGCGTCAGGCAGGGACATCTCTTTACCCGAGGTTATGCGCTCAAGTACCGCCTGGAAATGTTCCAGTATGCCGAATGCCACTTCATCACGGTAAAGCGAGCGGGAGTAGCGCAGCGAAATGCTGAGTTCGTTGTTGTTCCTGCGCATTTCCACCGCCAGGTCGACAGGCAGACCCTGGAGCGGCGCGGGGTAAGGTTTGATGGTCAGCTTATCGAGAATGAGGGTGGGGAGCGTTTCCAGATAATTGACCATGACATCGAATATCGGTGCGCGGGAGGCGTTGCGATCAGGAGCCAGTAACGGAACGAGACGCTCAAACGGACAGTTTTGGTGTTTTCTGACTGCATCGAGCAATTCGCCTGTTTGCCTGATGAATTCGTGCAGGCCAAGATGGGCTTCCGGTTTGAGACGAAGGGGGAGGGTGTTGACGAACATGCCTACCATTTCCGCCGTTTCCTGCAGGGTGCGCCCATTCATGGCAGGGCCGAGCACCACGTCTTCGCTGTCGCAGTATTTTGCCAGAGTGATGCCGAGCGCAGCTGTGAGCAGTGCGTAGGGTGTTACGCCCAGATGGCGGGCCTGTTGTTCCAGATTCATCATGGGGATGGTGCAATGTACCGATGCATCGGCATACGGCAGGATGTCCGGACGGACAGGCCGGGTTGGCATCTCGTTTTCCGGTACGCCATCGGCAAACATTTCCAGGAAAAACGCGGTATCCGGCTCCCCGTCTTCCTGCTGCCGGACAGCGAAATCCAGATAATCCGGCCTGACTGCGGCAATGTCTTGCAGGTTGAGGTCGCGCTGGTAGGCATCCCCCAGATCGGACAGCAGCGAAGGTGCGGAGAGTCCATCGATAATGATGTGGTGAAAGCTCAGGTTCAGGACATGGTTTTTTGTTCCGGTCGTCAACAGGGTAAAGCGAAACAGGGGAGGCTTTGCCAGGTCAAAGGGGGTGTTCAGCGCCTGGATGCGGGTATCAACCGCATCCGGCCTGCAATTTTCCCGCGCCAGTGAAGCGGGCAGATCGTCTGCCAGGAGATGGGTGAATCCGGCAGCGCCAAGGAGATAGCAGGAACGCAGTATGCGGTGCTTGCGGGTCACTGCCGCCAGGGCGCGTTCCAGGCGGTCTTCATCCAGGTCGCCGGACAGGGAAAAGGCCATGTTAACGTTGTAAGCGACAGACTGCGGGTTCATGCCCTGTTCGGTGGCCATCTGGCGTTCGGCAAAGGTCAGGGGCCAGGTTTCCGGATCAGAAACGGCACGAAGGGGGACTACCCGTTTTTCAGAAGAAAGCGCGTTTGCCAGCGTACGGGGAGTGCGTTTTGACAGGATCAGGGCAGCAGACAGGCCGATTTTCGGCAGCAGCGCCTGAAGTCTGACCGCGCTGATGGAGTCGCCGCCGAGAAGCAGAAAGTCATCGTCCATGCCGATGCGTCCCAGTTCCAGTACCTGTTCGAAGGCACGGCACAGCGCGGTTTCGGTTTCGTTTTCCGGCGGTGCGTAATCCACCCTGTAACGCTCTATGTCCGGCGGTGCAATACGGGAGCGATCGACCTTGCCGTTAGCGTTTACCGGCAGGGCGGGAACCTGTTCCATGAACCCCGGCAGCATGTAGTCCGGCAAAACATTGACCAAGCCACGCAGTATGTCATGAGGCGCTACCGGTTTGTCGGCGGTATAACAGGCATAAAGGCGCGTTTGTCCCCGGCTGTCTTCAAATCCCGTGACAATAACCTTGCTTAATGGCGCGGTGCGCAGCATGGCGGCTTCGATTTCTCCCGGTTCCACGCGAAAACCGCGGACCTTGAGCATCCAGTCCTTGCGCTGTACGTATTCCAGTGCGCCGTTCGACAGTATTTTTCCGATGTCGCCGGTTTTAAACAGGACGGCATCGTTTTCGCCTGACGCCCAAGGGTTGGGGATGAACTGGTTGGCCGTCAATTCGGGAAGATTCAGGTAGCCGAGAGCCACTTGGCCACAGACACAGATTTCGCCTTCGTTTCCGTCCGGTACGGGATTGCCGTCGTCGTCCAGCAGGATCAGGCGGATTCCGGCACAGGGGGAGCCCAAAGGCGTATTGTCGTAAGGCTGGTCGAACTGAAAATGGACAATCAGGGCGGCGGTTTCGCT
>JAVBTJ010000093.1:0-8034 GCA_031556215.1 Oxalobacter sp. | reverse complement strand
CAGAATCCAGAAGACGAAGATGACGATACGGGTTATCGCAACGCTGCGCGCTGACGGGTTTTAAACCAGGGTTTACTTTTATTGGACAGGAAGATGACGTCAACACGGATTTTACGAATCCTGCATACCTCTGATTGGCATGTTGGCCATACCCTCTACAGGCGATCGCGCTATGAGGAATTTGAGGCGTTTTTTTCCTGGCTGGAAGAAACCATCCTGCAAGAACAGGTTGATGTCCTGTTGGTTGCGGGGGATGTCTTTGACAGCAGCGTTCCCGGCAATCGCGCCCAGGAGCTGTATTACCGTTTTCTGCACAAAATGGCGGGATCATCTTGCAGGCATGTCGTTATCATCGCCGGCAATCACGATTCCCCGTCTTTTCTCAATGCCCCGAAATCGCTTCTCAAAACGCTGGATGTTCACGTTGTCGGTCATGCAGCGGACAAGCCGGAAGATGAAGTGCTGGTGCTCTACAGGGAGCCAGGCGTACCCGAATTGATTGTCTGCGCGGCGCCTTATCTGCGCGACAGGGAAATTCGTATCGTCGAAGTGGGTGAAAGCGTTGAGGACAAAGAAAGAAAACTGCTCGAAGGTATCCGCAATCATTACGCTGCCGTCTCTGTTCTGGCTGAACAAAAGCGCAACGAATTCGGGGGGGATATTCCCATTATCGCCATGGGGCATCTGTTTGCCGCAGGCGGAAAAACCGTTGACGGCGATGGGGTACGGAAATTGTATGTCGGTTCCCTGATTCATGTTGCAGCAGGAATATTCCCCGAAAGTTTCAACTACCTGGCGCTCGGCCATCTCCATGCGCCGCAAAAAGTGGGCGATTCCGACACCATGCGTTACAGCGGTTCGCCATTGCCGATGGGGTTTGGCGAAGCCGGTCAGCAAAAAAGCGTTTGCCTGGTGGATTTTGACGGCTTGAAACCCTCCGTCCAAACCATCCCCGTTCCCCGGTTTCAGGAACTGGAGCGGGTCAGGGGGGATTGGGAGGGTATTTCCGGCAGGATTCATGAACTATCGCTCAAGGCGTCGCCTGCATGGCTTGAGGTGGTTTACGATGGGGATGAGATTATTGGCGACTTGCAGGAGCGGCTGGCAGAAGCGATTGCCGGTACGAAAATGGAAATTCTGTGTATCAGGGATGATCGTGTCGTCAATCGGGTATTGGAGCAAAGCCATCCGGAAGAAACGCTTGACGATCTGGATGAACATGAGGTGTTTGAACGATGCCTCTCTTTGAATGAGGTTCCTGAAGATCAACGCCCGGAATTGATCCGGACATACCAGGAAGTCCTGTTGTCTCTCCACGAAGACGACAAACATGCCGAATAGGGAGAGGGGTTATGAGGATATTGCAGGTACGCTTTAAAAACCTGAACTCGCTGGCGGGCGAATGGCATATTGATCTGACACATCCGGCTTTTGCTTCAGACGGCATCTTTGCCATTACCGGCCCGACAGGCGCGGGGAAAACGACGATTCTGGATGCCATTTGCCTGGCACTTTACGGGCAGACGCCGCGTTTGAACAAGATCAGCAAAAGCGGGAACGAGATCATGTCCCGGCAGACGGGCGAATGTTTTGCCGAGGTCACTTTTGAAACGCAGGAAGGGCGTTTCCGCTGCCACTGGAGCCAGCATCGTGCCCGCAAAAAATCAGATGGCGAATTGCAGTTTGCAAAGCATGAAATCGCCAATGCCGATTCAGAAAAGGTTCTTGAAACCACAATCAGGGGTGTCGCAGGCCAGATTGAAGCCGTTACCGGCATGGATTTTGATCGTTTTACCCGTTCCATGCTGCTGGCGCAGGGGAGTTTTGCGGCTTTCCTGCAAGCCTCGCCAGATGACCGTTCGCCCATCCTGGAGCAGATAACAGGAACGGAAATTTATAGCGACATATCCGTTCGTGTCCATGAACGCCAGCGCGAGGAACAGGGCAAATTGATCCAGCTACAGGAGGCAACGGAAGGCATCCAGATCCTGGAGCCGGAGCAGGAAGCCGAAATCCAGGCTTCTCTTGAATTAACGCAAAAGGAAGAAACCGGATTGGCCGCCCAATTCGATGAAACCGGAAAAGCCATTGCGTGGTTGGCTTCGCTGAGTGAATTGAAAAAGGAAATCAGCAGCCTGGAAGCGGAGGCCATCCAGTTGCAAGGCCAGATCGAGGCTTTCAAGCCGGAACGCGAAAAACTCCAGTGGGCAGAAAAGGCCGCATCGCTCGATGGCATCCATGCAACGCTGAGTATCACCCGTAAACAGCAGGCAGATGATCTTGCCACGCTCAAACGTGAAATGGACGCGCTTCCAGCCCAGGAAGCGGCTGTTGCCGAACAGGCTGAATTACGGGAAACAACGGTACAGCAGTTGGCACAAGCCAAAGAAAACCGGCAAGAGGCCGCGCCGCTCATCCAGAAAATCCGCTCTCTTGATCAAAGGCTGTCTGATCAAAGCAAGGCTATTTCAGAAAGCGAGGCGATCTGCCAAAGGGATGAAGCGAAAATCCGGGCAGACCAACAGGCGAAACGGGAAGAACAGGAAAAACGCGAAGCATCCGGAAAAAAACGGATGCTGGTTGACGACTATCTTGAAAAACACGCGCAAGATGAATGGCTTGTCAGCGGGTTGACCGGCGTTGAGGAACAGCTTGGCAGCCTGATTCTGAAGCAAAAAGAGATTGCTAAAAAGGAAGGGGAGCAAAAGAAGGCGGCAACAGCCCTGAAAGGGGCGGAAAAATCGCTGGAGACGAGCCAGAAGCAATATGCAGACCGACAGCAGGAACTGGAGCGGGCATCAGCGCATCTCAAGGCAAGCCGGGAGGAATCCGATCAACTGTTGAATGGTCGTCTTTTGCGGGAGTACCGCGCAGAAAAGGACGGTTTGCTGCGTGAAAAGGCTTTATACCAGAAAATAGCGGCGTTTGAAGAACATCGCGCCCAATTGGCAGACGGTCAGCCCTGCCCGTTGTGCGGGGCGGAAAACCATCCGTTTGCCGAGGGCAACGTGCCTGTTCCTGATGAAGTTGACCGGAAAATCGAAGCACTCACGGAACTGATCAATCGCGCCCAGACACTGGAAGAAACCATCAGGCAGCGCAGCGAGGATGAGGTTGGCGCCCGCGAAAAGCTGGCGGAGGCGGAAAAGCAGCATGCCAGTGCGGGTAATGAGAAGACGACCGCTGAGAAAACGCTCAACGATTTGCAGGAAAATCGGACGCAACTGCAAACGGACTTTGCCGGGCTGAAACAGCGGGTATCGGCCAAACTCCAGCCGCTGGGTATTGCCGATATTCCGGATGGCGATGTTTCCGCCTTGCTTGTCTCGCTCAAGCAGCGGCAAAGCGCCTGGGCTGGAGAGGTTAGGAAGAAAGCCGAGATTGAACAACAGCTTGCCAATATCAACAGTGCGATAGCGCGCCTGGATGCGGTCATACAGACCCAAATCGGCGCGCTGGCTGAAAAACAGGAAAGCCTGGCATCCCTCAAAAAAGCATTTGCTGCCGACAGCCAGGAACGGAAAGCCTTGTTTGCCGATAAAAAACCGGATGAGGAAGAAAATCGCCTGAACAAGGCTGTTGCTGATGCAGAGGATGCGGAAAAAAAAGCCGGAACCCTGCATTTAGCGTTACAGCAGAAGCTGGCGACGACAAAGACGCGGATAGAATCCTTGCAAAAAAATCTGGCTCAAAGGCAAGCGGAACTGGAAGGGCTGGAAAACGCCTTTTCTTCTGCCGTAAAATCGGCAGGCTTTGTCGATGAGGAAGGGTTTATCCAGGCAAAACTGACGGTTGATGAGAGAAATGGGTTGTCAGCCAAAGCCAGGGAATTCGATGACAGGCAAACAGCCCTTCTTGCCAGAAAACAGGATCGGGAAGCACGTTTGGCGGAGGAAACCGCCAAAAACATCACAGACAAAACGCGGGAAGAACTGGAGCCGCAACTCAGGGAATATGACGATGCCCTGAAGGATTTGCGCGAAAAAACAGCGGCTTTCCGGCATAAGCTGCATGAAAACACGGAAGCCAAAAAACGGCTGGCGGAAAAACAGGCGGCTATTGACGCGCAGAAAAAAGAGCTTCTTCGTTGGAGCAACCTGCATACTTTGATCGGTTCGTCTGACGGGAAGAAATACCGTAATTTTGCCCAGGGGCTGACTTTTGAAATGATGATCGGTCATGCCAACAGGCAGTTGCAGAAAATGACAGACCGTTATCTGCTGGTTCGCGACCGTACCCAGCCCCTGGAACTCAATGTGATCGACAGCTATCAGGCCGGGGAAATCCGATCTGCCAAAAATCTCTCTGGCGGTGAAAGCTTTATCGTCAGCTTGTCGCTGGCATTGGGATTATCCCAAATGGCCAGCAAAAATGTTCGTGTGGATTCCCTCTTTCTGGATGAAGGGTTCGGTACGCTGGATGAGGAAGCGCTTGATGTGGCGTTGCAGACGCTGGCGGGTTTGCAGCAGGATGGCAAACTGATCGGTATCATTTCACATGTGCAGGCACTGAAAGAGCGCATCACCACCCAGATTCAGGTTACTCCGCAAACCGGCGGACGAAGCCGGATATCCGGCCCAGGGTGTAGTTAAGGGGGAGGTGGGTTGTCTCGGATTAGATTCAAACTACTACAATTCATCTACAGTTGATATTTTATTTTCTTACCGGCCTGAAAAAAATATTCCCAAAATTGTTCCCCAATGACGTGTCAAAGAAAAAGGGTTACAGACCGAAATCAGTAACCCTTTGAATTCATTGGTCGGGACGGTGTGATTCGAACACACGACCCCTTGCACCCCATGCAAGTACGCTACCAGGCTGCGCTACGCCCCGACATCCCTGCATTATAGCAGCAGTTAATGCCGTTTTGTGGTTTGGCTACCCTGCGGTATGGTATAAACGTTTTTTGATTCATGAGGAAAAAAGCGATGGGTGTCGAAATTGAGCGCAAGTTTCTGCTGGCAGGGGATGGCTGGAAAAACCAGGTGACGGGAGACACTATCCGGCAGGGATATCTGTCTGCCGACCAGGATCGCGTCGTGCGTATCAGGCTCATGAATCAGGATGCCTTTATTACAATTAAAAGCAGTACAGACGGACTTTTCAGGAATGAGTGGGAATATCCGGTTCCGTTTGCGGATGCGGAAGAGATGCTGGAACGCCTTTGCCTTCGCCCGCTGATTGAAAAGGTACGCTACAGGATTCCTTATGAGGGCATGCTGTGGGAGGTGGATGTCTTTTTTGGCGAAAATGCCGGGTTGCTGATAGCGGAAATCGAACTGGAATCAATAGACCAGGAATTTGCCCTGCCCGCCTGGGTGGGCAAGGAAGTGACGGATGATCCCCGGTATTACAATACCAACCTGATGCGCCATCCTTACCAGACGTGGAAGGACACGATCCGCTAATCAGCGGCTCCTGAGCCGGAAAAACAAAAAGGCGCATAACTTGCGCCTTTGCTTTTGCCTGAAGTATCGGTCAGGATGGTGTTTCGTCTGTCATGTTTTTGACAGATTCGCGCCCGTGTTCTTTTGACTTGGTCTTGTACTTGACGAGTTGCCTGTCCAGTTTGTCCATCAGGATATCAATCGCAGCATACAGATCCTGTGCAGCGCTTTCTGCATGGATGGTTTTGCCGCTGATGTTCATTTTGATTTCAGCCCGTTGTCTCTTGTCCTTGTCAGAATTGTTATCGACTGCCAAAAGAACCGAGATATCAATCACATTCTCAAAGTTGCGCTTCATCCGGTTCAGTTTGTTTTCGACATGGCTCCGGATAGCGGGCGTGACTTCAAGATGATGTCCACTGATTGTGAGATTCATATATTTCTCCTAGATGTTGTCATCAGTTATCACCTGACAAAACAGCATTCTGGTGACGGCTTTCCCTGCCGGTTACACTACCGGTACAGGGATTTGCGCATACGGGCCGGAGGAATTTTCAGGGTTTCGCGGTATTTCGCGACGGTTCTACGGGCAATAACCAATCCCTGTTCCCCAAGCATTTGCGCGATTCGGTTATCTGATAAGGGTTTTCCTGGTTCTTCTGCTCCTATAAGCTGTTTTATTTGCTCCCGAACCGCAGTGGAAGATACCGTGCCGCCTGATTCGGTTTGCAAGTGGCTTCCGAAGAAGTATTTCAGTTCAAATATACCATGTGGCGTGTGCATGTATTTTTGATTGGTCACGCGCGAGATGGTGCTCTCATGCAACTCTAGTGTATCAGCTATTTCACGCAATACAAGAGGGCGCATGGATGCTGCGCCATCAGAAAAAAATTTTTGCTGCCGCTCGACAATGGCCTGCCCGGTTCTGAGAATGGTGTCAAAGCGTTGCCGCAGGTTGCGGAGAAACCAGTTTGCTTCCTGTAATTGTGTCGTCAGGGCATGCGGGTTTTCGGTGTTTTTCATGGCATCCGCATACAGGGTATTAATACGAATATTGGGAATGGCCGCCGGATTCAGTCTGGCCTGCCATCGCCCTTCCTGTTGGAAGATGAGCAGTTCCGGTATCAGGGTATGTGCTTCTTCTGTCGAAAAAGCCGCGCCCGGGTGAGGGTTACAGGATTGTATGGCCTGCCGTGCCTCAATCATATCTTCATCATCGCAGCGCAGCAGTGTTTTCAGACGGGAAAAATCCCGCCGTATAAAAAGGACAAAATGGTTTTCAATAATGGCGAGCGCTCTTTTGCGTGTGACATAAGGCAGGTGGGGCCGTCTCCTTAACTGGATGGCAATGCACTCGGCACTGCTTCTGGCTGCAATGCCGGCGGGTTCCTGGGCCTGTACCAGTTCGAGCGCGGATTCCAGTTCTGAAAGCTGAATATCCAGTTCCCCCGGCAGCCATTTCAGGATGTCGTCAAGCATTTCTGCCAGGTAGCCGTTTTTATCCAGGGCATCAATAATCAGTTCGGCAAGAGCAAGCTGTCGCCTGTTGGCTGAAGTCAGCCGTATCTGTGATGTCAGGTGATTCCGTAATGAAAGCGGTTGCGCTTCCATCTGTGGCTGCACAAGACGGTCATCCGCCTTCAAAAAGGACTCCGGTGTTTCGATGCCGGACAGGGTGGTTTCTGAAGTTTCTGTTGCCGGCTGGGTGTCGCTGTCGTTTTCGAAAGAAAGACGCGCATTTTTCAGCGAATGGCCCTCTCTTTCCAGCAAGGGGTTTTCCTGCAGAATCCGCTGGATTTCCCGGTTCAGGTCTTTTCCGGAGAACTGCAACAGCCGGATAGCCTGTTGCAGGCTGGGTGTTAGCGCAAGCCGTTGCGTTAAGCGGGATTGTTGTTGCAGTTTCATGCGCTTCTATCAGCGTTTTCTTTATATTTCTAGAGCCGGAAATTTTCTCCCAGATAGACACGCCGGACGGATTCGTCGGCAATGATTTCTTCCGGATGGCCTTTGGCTAAAACCGTGCCCTGGTTGATGATGTAGGCATGATCGCAGATACCGAGGGTTTCCCGGACGTTGTGGTCTGTAATCAGTACGCCGATTCCCCGTTCTTTCAGGAAGCGCACAATACGCTGGATTTCAATCACGGCGATGGGGTCGATACCGGCAAAGGGTTCATCAAGAAGAATAAACTGCGGGTCAGTTGCCAGTGCGCGGGCAATTTCCACACGGCGTCTTTCACCGCCGGAAAGGGACGAGGCTGAATTTTCCCGCAGCTTCTCAATCTGGAGTTCTGCCAGCAGGGAATCAAGCTGCGTTTCTATTTGATTTTTTGACAGGGGTTGCCCATCCTTATGCTGCAGTTCCAGCACCGCCCGGATATTGTCTTCCACATTCAGTTTGCGGAAAACGGAGGCTTCCTGCGGCAGGTAGGAAAGGCCCATTGCGGCCCTGCGGTGGATGGGGAGGTGTGAGATATCCTCGCCGTCGAGATCAATCGTTCCCGCATCGGAGGGAACCAGGCCCACGATCATATAAAACGAGGTTGTTTTGCCCGCACCATTGGGGCCGAGCAATCCAACGACTTCACCGCTTTTGACTTCAAGGGAAACGTCGTGAACAACCGTCCGTTTGCCATAGGTCTTTTGCA
>JAVBTJ010000104.1:0-4973 GCA_031556215.1 Oxalobacter sp. | reverse complement strand
ACCTCATTGTTTGAATCCCATTTTCGTTGATCCTGATTTTGGGAGAAATGCTGGAATTCTTTTTGATGAGATAGGTGGAATATATCGTGTTTCGCAAAAATCAGGTTATGATTCTTACGGGAAATCGACTGCTGTTCATAGAATTATCGATATAAGTGAGAACTCTTATCAGGAAGAAATGGTTATCAATATTGAGCCGAAGTTTTTTCAAAATTTAGAGGGGACACATCATTTTCATAGTAATAAAACCGCTATTGTATATGACTATGTAAAAAAAGAATCAATTAATTGAGGTCAGATTGCAGATAATTTAATATGTCCTGAATAATAGGTTAAGCCTTAAAATTTCTGAAAAGGACAGTTTGAATTTGCAGTATTTGCAATAATAGAATCTCATTTTTTGCAAATTTTGCCTATATTTTATGCATCCCCAACTTCATTGCTCGGAATTATCTTCCAAAAAAATTATTCCATTTTATTTTGCATATCTCGTGATTATATTGTTCGGTTTCCAAGTAACGACTCATATATACTCAAAGTCTTATCCACCACATGCCCGATAGAAAATTCGGATACAACCTTTTGTCGTCCCTCTTTTCCCATTGTCATTCTGGCGTTGGGATTGGCCAGCAGGCGATTTAACGCAACGGCAAGGTCGTCTGCCTTTTGGATGGGTACCAGTAATCCATTTTTCTCGTCGGTTACGACTTCCCTGCAACCGGACACATCGGTTGCCACAATCGGCTTTCCGCATGCAGCAGCCTCGATCAGTACCTTGGGCAAGCCCTCGCGATAAGATGGCAAGCAGACGATGTGGGCCTGGGCGAAGACCATCAGCATGTCGTTTTTTTGTCCCCACCATTCGATGATGCCTTCGTTTTGCCATTCCTGCAACTGCGTTTCCGGGATGGCGTCCGGGTGGTCGGGATCGGCTGCGCCAACGAGGACGAAGCGCGCCTGTGCGCCGCCTTGCAATAGTTGCCGGGCGGCCTGGACAAATTCGCCGATCCCCTTGTCCCAACGCATTCTTGAGGCAAGAAGGACAAGGGGGAGGGAACCGATGATTTCGTTCATGGGGTGAAACTGCTGCATGTTGACGCCGGTGCCGCGGATGAGGGCGATCTGGCGTTTGTTTATCAATGTCATGTCGAGAAACAGGTCGCGGTCATCCCGGTTCTGGAAGGTGGCGCGCAGATTGGGGTGCTTGAAGCCGTAGTCGTACAGACGGCGGATGAATTTCTGCCGCAGGCTTTCGTTTGCCTTGCCTGGCGCCAACCGCATTTTCCGGGTACCGGTGATGGTTGCGACGACTGCTGGTACCTTTCGCATCCTGGCTATAACGCTGCCGTAAAGGGTTGGTTTCAGCGTGATGAGGTGTACCAGGTTGGGTTCGACGTCCTCGAAAATCTGCCGGAGGGAAAAGAAGGTTTTCAGTTCGGAGAAAAAACCGAATTTGTCCGGGACGAGAAACAGGCGGTGGAAGACGATGGAATAGGACTCAATAATTTGCTCAGCCGCATAATCCAGTGGGGCGGCAACATGGACTTCATAGCCGGAATTCAGTGCGGTAAGCGCAATCGGAAGCCGGTGCGACAGGAAAAGTTCAGCGTTATCGACAACGAAAAGCAATATACCCTTGTCTGCCTGGCCAAAGAGAGAAAATTGTTTTGGGCGCTGTTTTTTCATGCTTTCTCAGCTCAGTGATTCTGAAAAAGTAATCTCTGCATCGTTAAGGACATCCGGCCTGTTTTTTTGCGGCGGCAATCGCGTCATGGAAAGAGGAGTAGCCGTTTGGCACATCCGCTTTTGTTGATGAATTGCGAACCGCGCTTTCTGCATAGGCCGCCCGGCTTTGGTCGTATGCCGAGCAGGCCATGCTGTTGTTGTTTTGCAGGAGGTAGACCTCCCCTTGAGTATAGTATAGCGTGCTCAGCAGGTCGTAGCGTCCCTGGCGCTGGTAGCGGCTGGCGGCTTCGTTGTATTGGGCAATGGCCTTGTCCAGGTATTCGCCGGATTTTTCCTGGCGATTGTCATAGCTGATGCTGTTATCGAGAAATCCGGCTTCGCGGTATGTCTGCTCTCTTTGGGTGACGGCATTGGAGCGCAGCAGGATGCCAAAGTCTCGGCAGGCGTTGCCCAGTCCTTCGGGATTGTTTCCGGCCTCATAGGTATGCATGGCTTCCATAATGAGGCGTTCGGCAGCCAATGGCTGGTTTTGGGTCATGTGGCGGCTGGCTTCCTGCAGCTGGATTGCCGGATCGGATGATTCGGGAAAGCTCACATAAACGCAGGATGAAAGAAGCAATGAGAGCAAAGAAATAAAGGTGGCGAGTATTTTTTTCATGGGGTCTTTTTTCCGGGCTTCAGGGAATCTGATCGCAACAGGCATGGAGCGTATGCTGTTTGTGCATGGAGCGAGGATTTTGAGTAAACTGAAGGTCAATTCCGTTTGCGCGCATGCCTGATTATATCGTCTATTCAGGTTTGTAGATAAGCCCGTTGATTTCACGGAGGTTTTTATGATGTTGTTTTTCTGCAGCTTGCCTGTCCTGTTGCTTTTCGTGCTGGTCGGGTTGTTCATTTATTGTAAAAAGACGGATGGCGTGCGCAAAGAAAAGGCGGGGCATGCTTATTACAATCACCCGGACAAGGATTTGCCGCTTTACAACTGCGGCCATTGTGACCGGTATTCGGTGGGAACTTTTTACTGGTGATGGCCTTGGATGACACCGGTTTTCAGAGGATATGGGTTTTGTCCAGAAAGTTGGTTTCGGCAAGGTGATCTTCTTTTTTTTTCAGCGCGTCTTCGATTTGCCTTAAGCTGCCCAGCAATTGCTGAAGGGCCTCTGGCGTAAAGATGGCCTGGATTGAGATGCGGGGCGCGCCAGGATGGGGCCTGTCGTTTTCAATGAGCAGGTTTCCCGTTTCCTTATCGAAAACAACCGCAATGGGGGCATCAAAGTGCGCCCGGATGGTTTTTTCGGTCAAATCCACTTCGTCCATTCAATTTCTCCCGGAACGGTCTGTCTGATTGCCGTTAAGCAGAGGTTCTTTAAATTTTATCAACAACGTTTGCATTGCCAAAATTTTTTATCGGCATGAGGGATAAATTTCCTTTTCCCGGCGCAAAAGGATAAACTGGCTGTTTTTTATTCAAAATCAGCAGTATGAGCACACCTTCTTCTGTTCTCGACCGGGATATTGCACGTGAAGTGGCCCGTCGGCGAACCTTTGGCATTATTTCCCACCCGGACGCCGGCAAGACCACGCTGACGGAAAAGCTCCTGCTTTTTTCAGGCGCCATTCAACTGGCCGGAACCGTCAAGGCCAGGAAAAGCGCACGGCATGCGACTTCAGACTGGATGGATATTGAAAAGCAGCGGGGTATTTCGGTTGCCAGTTCGGTCATGCAGTTTGAATACCGGGATCATGTTATCAATCTTCTGGATACGCCGGGCCACCAGGATTTTTCGGAAGATACCTATCGTGTGCTGACGGCGGTCGATACAGCCCTGATGGTGATTGATGCGGCGCGTGGCGTGGAAGCGCAGACCATCAAGCTTCTGGATGTCTGCCGGATGCGTAATACGCCGATTATCACTTTCATGAACAAGCTGGACAGGGAAACGCGTGATCCGCTGGAATTGCTTGATGAAGTGGAATCGGTTCTCAAGATCCAGTGCGCCCCGATTACCTGGCCGATTGGCATGGGCAAGAATTTTCGCGGCGTTTATCATTTGCTGCGCGATGAGGTGATGCTTTTTGAGGCGGGCAGTGAGCGGGCCGACCAGGAATTTGAAGTGATTTCAGGGATAGACAATCCCCGTCTGGCTGAAATGTTTCCGCAGGAAATGGCGCAGTTGAAGGCAGAGGTTGAACTGGTTCATGGTGCGTCAAACGAGTTTGATGCCGCGCAATTCCTCGCCGGGACGTTGACGCCGGTTTTTTTCGGTTCAGCTATCAATAATTTCGGTGTGCGCGAAATCCTGAATGCCCTTCTGGATTGGGCGCAGGCGCCGGGGGAACGGGATGCGTCTGTGCGCACCGTTGCGCCTGCGGAAAAAGCGTTTTCCGGTTTTGTCTTCAAGATACAGGCCAACATGGATCCGGCCCATCGGGATCGCATTGCCTTTTTGCGGGTGTGTTCCGGTCGCTTTGAAAAAGGGATGAAGTTGAAGCACTTGCGCCTGGAGCGGGATGTGCGGATTTCCAGCGTGGTAACTTTCATGGCGTCTTCCCGTGAGCAGGTGGAAGAGGCCTATGCCGGTGATATTATCGGCCTGCCCAACCACGGCAATATGCAGATCGGGGACAGTTTTTCAGAAGGGGAGCTTCTGCAGTTTACGGGGATTCCGTATTTTGCGCCGGATCTTTTCCGGATGGTTCGCATTAAAAATCCGCTCAAGCTCAAGCAATTGCACAAGGGATTGCAGCAATTGGGTGAGGAAGGGGCGGTGCAGGTATTCAAGCCCCTGCAGGGAAGCGACCTGGTTTTGGGCGCTGTCGGCGTGCTCCAGTTTGATGTTGTGGCAAGCCGCCTGATGAATGAATATGGGGTGGATGCCGTTTTTGAAGGAACGTCCATCAGCAGCGCCCGCTGGGTTACTGGCGACGACAGGCGTATGCTGGCTGATTTTGAAAAGGCGCTTTCACATAATCTGGCGCATGATGCAGCGGGTAACCTGGCCTACCTGGCGACGTCTTCCGTCAATTTGCGCCTGACCCAGGAGCGCTGGCCCAAGCTGGTATTTCATACCACGCGGGAACATGCTGTGAAACTGGATACGGCGTCCTAGGCTCAGGACTCATTAAATTACCTGCTGCAAAGCCGCTTTTTCCCGCCTGCCTTCGTTGTCGCACCAAAATTGAACTCGCCGTATGTCCAATACGCCTTCGTCCAATTTTGTCCCGTCGCCTTGACAGACAAGAAAAATCGGCTTTTCGCGAACGGCAAGTTAATGAGTCCTGAGCCT
>JAVBTJ010000018.1:0-13475 GCA_031556215.1 Oxalobacter sp. | reverse complement strand
AGCGCGGAAAAGGGTTCGTCCAAAAGGAGGACGAGGGGGTTGTTGACGATGGCGCGTGCAATGGCGACACGCTGCTGCTGTCCGCCGGAAAGTTGCCGGGGCATGCGCTGTGCCAGGGCTGTGAGGTGGACGCGGCGCAGGACTTCGCTGACCTGTTCTTCGATTTTGTCTTTGGGCAGGCGCTGCATTTTCAGGCCGAAGGCAACGTTGTCCCATCCGCTCATGTGGGGAAAGAGGGCGTAGTTCTGGAAGACGGTGTTGACTTGCCTTTTTTCGGGCGGGGTGTCGGCTATGTTGACGCCGTTAAGGAGCAGCTCTCCCCTGCTGGGTTTTTCCAGCCCGGAAATGAGGCGCAGGATGGTGGTTTTGCCACAACCGGAAGGGCCAAGCAGGGTCAAAAATTCCCCGTTGGCGATTTGCAGGTTGATGTTGTTCAAAGCCGCCGTGTCGCCGTAAACTTTGGAGACGCCACGCAGTTCGATAATGGCAGGGTTTTTCACCGCAGGTTCCATTCCTTGTAAAAATGAAAAGCAACCCGTGGGAAATTTTTCCCCGGATGTCTTGTGTCATGGATTTGTCTTTGGATTAGCCTTTCAGGCTGTATCCGCGCATCTTAACATTAAAATGCAATTTAAATAAAACCGGGAAATCAGGATATTGGCGGCTTATTTTCCCAGGATTTTCATTTCCTGTATCCGGCCATTGGAGATGAGAACGGACAGGTAATGCAGGGCGTAGGTGTAGCTGTTGTCGGCAAGGTACAGGCAAATCGAGGTGGAAAGCGCGCCGTCTTTTTCTGTGATGGAAACCCGGATGGAGTTGATTTTCAGGACGGCAGCCAGTTCTTCCCGGGTGAGGGGGGCTTTTTCGAGGCTGCGGCGGGTTTCGTTGATATTGGCAAGAAAGCGGTCGGCAATGGGGCCAGTAATGGCGGCGTAGCCGGTTTCGTCCAGTTCTTTTATCCGGACATTGGCTTCTTTTATATAACGGGAAAGCTCGGGCATGGCGGCATGGCGTTTTTTGCTTTCAAGGGCAGCCGCTTCGGTGTCGTTGATGGCGTCGGAAATGAGGTTGACCGCGCGGGTGGCGCTGTCAAGCCGGGTTTGCCAGTCAACAAACGGGGTCGTCCATATTTTCTGGCAGAGTTCCAGTTCGCGCCCGATGTGCGCTATGGCTTCCTGGCTGCCTTTTTCCATTGCCATGATCCCGGCATGTTCTTCGAGTATTTTGAGGATGGCGGCTTTTTCTTCGTTTGTCGGAACCGGTATTCTGCCGCGTGCCACGTTTTCATGGTCGTCCTTGATGTTTTTCAGGACATCGGCAAGGTGTCGGGCACGCAGGCTGAAGCCGGGAAGGTCGTTTTCTTCTGTTTTTCCGGTTTCCCCGATCAGCCACTGGACGTGTTTCTGGAGCCTTAAGATGATGAGGTAAAAGAGGGATTCTTCGTATTTGAGTTCGTCCGGAATGCGGTTGGCTGCAAGGATGTGTTCAAGGTCGGTCAGGACAGGGGCCAGTTGTTCGGCCTTGCGGGAAAACGGGAGCGAATTGTCCCGCATGACGCTGGAAAAGGTGTCCAGCCTGTCTTGCAGATCCGGGCGGTTGTAATATTTTTCTGTTTCGCTGTTTAAGCTGCCATCGAGCAGGAAAAACCGTTTTTCCTCAAATTCGCGCAGGAAAACAAAGGCGGAGGAGAGGGTTTTCAGGGCGTTTTCGTACCAGGTTATGGCCTCGCCTTCGCTGATGGCGGAAAGGAAGGGGTGGGTTCTTTCCGGCGCGCCGTCGGGGATGATTTCTACCTGCAGGCTGGCGATTTGCCCGGCGATAGTGACAAGGGGATCGTTTTTGGCGTTGTAGCCGAAAAAGAGGTAGGAACCATCGTCCCATACCTGGTCATGAAGGGAAAGCTCCACGTCTGCATCATGGATGGTGCAGAGGACGGGTTCGGCAATGATATCTTCCAGTGTTTCGCTGGCTTCTGTTGGCATGCTGGCTCCCTTCACAAAGGCAGGGTTACGATAGCATATCCCGGATAACGGCAAAAGGAGGAACAGCGGTCATGTTTGCCGTTAGTTGTCAGTTTTAACGCATTTTCAGTCAGGCTTGAGCAGCCCGCCGTGTCCCGAGCAGGCGCCGCTTCCCCGCCCGGATATGGTGCCATCTTTGCACCAGGCCTGTTGCCGGTGTTCTTTGTTGTATTGGGCGATGTCGTCCTGATAGGTGCGTTTGACGTCAACCTGGTTTTTCCGGGGGACACCCCAGGCGTTGTTGCCGCCGTATGAGGGGTCTTGCGGCCCTGCGGCAGCATGCGGGGTGGCGGGTTCCCGGCGGTGGGTGTCCGGCTTTGGGGCGGCATCTGCCGCAAGGCTTCCCTTGACGGGTTTGGTGGTGTAGGGGTAAAGGGCTTCGCCGGAACGGGTGCCGTAATATTTTTCGCGCTGTTTTTCGATCTGTTTCGAGGCGGCTTTCCTTTCGACGGTGTTGTCGCGTGTGCGGGTGTTTGCGGCAGGCGTATCCGACCCGGCCCATTGGGGCGCAGTGTTGACTGAAGGAACGCGGTACGGGGTTGCGCCGTATGAACGGTTGTCTATGGTGCCGCTGTTGCGGTGGCGATTGCTGTCCGGGCTGTGGTAGTGCATGCGGTCATCATCGCGATGGTTGCGGCGACTGTAGTCGCGGTTGTCGATGTTGCCGCTGTTGCTCCGGCTGCGTTTTTGCTCGAATTCACGATCTATCCGGCTTCTTTCGCGCTCTTTTGTGCGTTCCCATTCGGCTCCGGGATTGGCGCGCTGGTGGGGCGGACGGTAGTCGTTAAAGAGATTACCCTTGATGCGGTACTCGTCGCCTTCATCGGCATGGGCGGAAAACGCAGCACATGCGAGGATGAGAAAAGGCTGGAGGTAACGGGCAATCAGGCGCATGGGGGCTTTCAGGGACTGGCTTGATTGTCTGCCAGCGCGCGGCGGTTTTTGAGGTCGGCCCAGTATTGTTTCGAGAGGCGGAAAATGACGGGCGACAAAAGTGCGAGCGCAATGAGGTTGGGTATGGCCATCAGGGCGTTTAAGGTGTCGGCAACCAGCCAGAGCGAGCCGAGGTCTACCTGCGGCAGGGTGCCAATCGGGATCAGGAGTACCCAGAAAACCCTGAACGGCTTGATGGCCTTGACGCCAAAGAGGTACTGGGTGCATTTTTCGCTGTAAAAGCTCCAGCCGATCAGGGTGGAAAAGGCAAACATGACCATGCCGAATGTCACCATGTATTTGCCGAAGCGGGGCAGGGCGCTTTCAAAAGCGAGGTTGGTCATGGCTGCGCCATTAGCGCCGCTTTTCCATGCGCCGGTGACGATGAGAACCAGCCCTGTCATGGTGCAGATGACGATGGTATCCATGAAGGTGCCGATCATGGCGAGCGCGCCCTGCGAGACGGGGTGGTCTGTCTGGGCTACGGCGTGGGCAATGGGGGAGCTGCCCATCCCGGCTTCGTTTGAGAAGATGCCACGAGCAAAGCCGAATTTGATGGCAGTCCAGACGGTCGCGCCGACAAAGCCGCCGGTAGCGGCGGTTTCGGTGAAGGCGCATTCCATGATCAGGGCGAACGAGGCTGGCAGTTCGGTGATGTTGATGGCTAAGATAATGAGGGCGGAAAGGACGTAGCCGATCGCCATGACGGGAACGAGCTTGCCGGTAACGTCGCCAATGCGCTTGATGCCGCCTAAAAGGACGGCGCCGGAAAGGAGGGCGGCGGCGATGCCGGTTGTCATCGGCGCAATCCCGAAGGTGTCAAAAAGGGCTTCTGCCATGGAGTGCGATTGCACGGTGGTACCGATTCCGGCTGCGGCAAGCATGCCGAAGAGGGCGAAAAGGACGGCAAGCCATCTCCATTTTTTGCCCAGGCCGTTTTTGATGTAGTACATGGGGCCGCCGATGGTGTTGCCCAGTTCGTCTTTTTCCCGGAAGTGAACAGCCAGGGTGGCTTCGCAAAACATGGTGCCCATGCCGATGGCGGCAATGACCCACATCCAGAAGATCGCGCCCGGCCCGCCGTAGTAGACGGCGGTGGCGACACCGGCGATGTTGCCGGTACCCACGTGGGCCGCCATCGCGGTCATGAGGGCGTTAAAGGGGGTGATGTCGCCGGAGGCGTCGCTTTTTTTGCGGCCTTGCCACATGAGCCTGAAGGCATAAAGAATATGCCGCTGGGGGGAAAATTTCAACCCGAAACCCAGGTAAATGCCGACGCCCGCCAAAAGCAGCAGCATGGGTGGCCCCCATACGATGGCGTTGATGTCTTTGACCAGTTCGATCAGTTGATTCATGGGCTTTTGCCTGGATTTTCGGGAATTTGTTGTTTTTGGGAAAGAAAAATGATTCTACCAACAAATATGGTGGATTTTGTGGAAATATTTACAATAAAAATAGCCAAATACGGCTTGTTTTTGCGCTTATCGTGGTAAAATAGTCCTAAAATGGACTGCGCTGAGGGGTAATAGGGTAAACGATAAGGAATGGGAAGATGGACGAAAAAAGAATGATGCTTTTCCGGGATTCCTCCAAACCGGAGGACTACTGGAGTGACGGGCAATGGAAAATCTACAAAACAATGAAGGAAATGAATATCCTGGAGGAGCCTGACGATCTCACGGCTCCTGCACATATTCGTTTGAGCGGTAGCAGCATGCCCAAGGGGGAAAGGGATTCGTCCAGTGCTGGTGTGGCCGGTAGAAATGCTTTTGGGAATGGGTTTTCCAGCCCGGTATTCGGGGAGGCGAAGGTGCACAATCAGTCGTTATTGGATACGTCTGGAGATAGACAAAGTGTGGTAAAGGATGACCCTGATGCACGTTGGGATGCCGCGGCAAAAAGCATGAAGTGGCAGAAGATCTCCATGCCGTCTGCTGGTAATGCAGATAAAGCGGTAACGGATATTGGCAAGTTGTTAGATGGCATGAAAGACCAGCACCGGAATAGGACGGCGCAGAAGGTTGGGTGGGGAACAATGCCAGCAGCAGGGGTGAAAAATACCATGTCGCCCAGGAGTACGGTGGCATCCGGGGACAGGGGCATACAGCACAATTTGGCTGATAGTGGGCAGGAAAGCTACCGGGCCGGGTTGAGACTTGGCGGGATAGACCCGGCTGACACTGCGCGCGCGCATCAGGACTGGCAGGATATTCCTGCTGCACGGGCCGCAGGGCATGTGACCCAGGCGTTTTACCATGGCGTTCTTGGCGTGGGAGGAAAGGCTGTTGATCCTCTTATTCATGCCTACAATATTTATCAGGCGGATTACACACCGAAAGAAGGTCTTTCCAGTGCAAAAAATGCAGAGGCGGAGAGGCAAAATGCCGGAGCAGTGAAGGGGTTCGGGGAGATTGGAAAAAAATTGGAAGACAACAGAATAAAACTTGAAAGGGCGGATAGTGCTCTTTCTCGAAAAGGGCCCTATCCCGTTTTGGGAGAGTTGACCAAAACAGGAAGCGCGGCGGCCAATCAGGCAGCCCCGGCAATCATTGATACAGTCGGTTCCAAGGTGTTGTCTGCCGTTCTTCAGGGGGCTGATACAGCTGGTACGGCCTTAAAAAGTTACCACGACAAGATGTTGGCGTTTCGGTATTTGCGGGATGACGAGATTTGCGATCCCGTTATCAATCCGATCTTCGGTTCCTGGTGTCAAAAAGAGATAAGGGAGGGGAGAGATCAGCGTGAAGTGGCTATGGAAACACGAAAATGGATTGCTTTTGCTTGTGCGATGAAAGAGGCGGGTTTTTCTATTGGAGCAGATCGATTGAAAAAATGGTTTGGCGGGGCAACCGGGCTGCGCGGTGAAAGATTGTCTCTCCAGTTTTTCCAGAATATGGCGATGGAGGTGGTGGAAGATCGGGCGGGGAAAATCTGGGAGACTCATGGAGAGGATGTGTCGAAAAAGGTGAGGGACGCGATAGGGGCGATTAACCAGGGCAACGAATGGCATAGGGATCATTTTTAGCTTATCAGTCAGTCATTTTTGTATTTTGGGAACGGGGAAATGAGTCATGCTGATGCGGTTGACTTTTTTTCAGAGGCTGGCGGATTTTATGGCATGATGAAAGGATGTTTGTTTTTGGAGAAACCGGAGGGAATTCGTTCATGAAACCCGTTATCACACTCTGGCAAAAAACGGGACAGATTATTTTGTTCGTTTGCTTTTCCATGCTGCTGGCAGGTGCGTCGTGGGCAGGTAATGCTGATGATATTCCGGGTTTTGAGGAAATCCGCCAGCATTACCAGAATGGGGAGTATGAAAAGGCTTTTATCTTGCTGGAAAAGGAAGCCAGGGCAGGCTATCCCAGGGCGCAGACCCAGTTGGCCTTGATGTATTCCAAAGGCGAGGGTGTCAGGCAGGATAAGGCTGAGGCTGTGCGCTGGTATCGGCGTGCGGCGGAACAAAACTGGATTTCAGCCCAGTTTAATCTTGGTCTGATGTATGAAAACGGCTGGGGCGTCAAGGCGGATGGTCGTGAAGCAGCAAAATGGTACAGGAAAGCCGCCGAGCAGGGAGATGCGGGTGCCCAAATCAATTTGGGTGCGCTCTATAATGATGGCTTGGGTGTGAAGCAGGATGATGCCGAAGCGGTGAGGTGGTACAAAAAAGCGGCAAAACAGGGAAATGCTGATGCCCAGTTTAATCTGGGAAACGCTTATCATGAGGGGAAAGGTGTCCAAAAAAATTACGCTGAGGCTCTCAAGTGGTATCGTCTTGCGATAGATAACGGGAATGACAGGGCTCTGAATAATCTGGGCAACATGTACCTTCACGGTGAAGGGGTTCCTCAGAACACGGAAAGGGCGGTGGAACTGTACTATCTGGCAGCGGCGGATGGTGTCGCTCAGTCGCAGTACATGACGGGCGAAGCGTATGCGCGTGGTGAGGGTGTGAAGGCGGACAGGGAAAAAGCCATCTACTGGCTGAAAAAAGCCGCAGCCCAGGGGCATGCCGATGCGAAGGAAACACTGGAAAGGCTGAATGCGCCATGATGCGGGGTAGCGTTGTTTGCCGGAAGGCCGGGGTGGATTTTGGGATGGAAAGGTCGGGAAAATGAAGGGAAAACGCATGAAGGGATTTTCGTTTTTGGCGGTGCTGGTGACGCTGGCTTTTGTCGCGGGAGCGGCAGGGGCTGCGCCTGCGGCAAAACCGAAGGTGAAGACGGAGGCGGCAAAGGCACCGGAAAGGGAAGCGCAGCCAGAGCGTGATGCGGCACCGCAAAGCCCGGTGGCGATCAATAATATGGCGAATATGTATTACAAGGGGCAGGGCGTCAAACAGGATTATGCCAAGGCGCTGTACCTGTATAAGAAGGCGGCGGGAGAGGGGCATATGGCTTCGGTGATCGCGGTCGGGTATATGCACGAGTTGGGGCAGGGTACGAAGCGTGATTATGCGGCAGCCATGCAGTGGTACCAGAAGGCGGCTGTACAGGGTTATGCCGTTGCGGAAAAGGCGATTGGTGACTTGTATTTCTTTGGGCGTGGGGTCGGCAGGGATGATGTGCTTGCGGCGCGGTGGTACAAAAAGGCTGCAGACCAGAATCTGGCCGAGGCACAGTGCCGCCTGGGTTATATGATAATTCGCGGGCGCGGGGTGTCGCAGGATCTCGTCGGCGCGCGCGCGCTTTTAGAGGCGGGCGCAGCGCAGGATAATGCCTGTTCGCAGCACTACCTGGCTTTTATGTATATGAACGGCATGATTACGGCGCTGCCTGACACGAAACGGGCGCTGGCGCTGGACAAGCTGGCGGCTGGCAACGGGAATGTCGAGGCGCAGTACAACATGGGCAAGGCCAACGAGATCGGCTGGGTGGAATACGGCAATGAGCCGGATGCGCTGAACTGGTATACGCTAAGTGCCAACGGGGGCTATCCGCTGGCGATGGAGCGTCTGGCGGAGATTTATGACAAGGGCGACTTAAAGGAAAAGGAAGCGCCGGAAAAGGCGGCCATGTGGCGCGAGCGGGCCAAAGCGGCATGGGCTACGTGGCCTGAAATGCGCCCGGCTACGATGGAGAAGGTGCGCTTTATGCCGCCAAAGTGAGGGGGCTGCGATAGGATTTGCCCTCTGTTCCGTGCTTGATTTTTACATCGACTCTGCTGCGGGTTTTCTGGGCGCGTCCAGGCTGTCTTTCAGGCGGATGCGCTCTTTTCCGATTTCGCGTGCGCGGGCTTCCGCTGCGGCTTCTTCTGTGGCGTCCAGTACGCCATTGCTGTCATCCATTTTGGCGGGCGGCGGCGTGTTTTTGGCCAGTTCGGAAAATTCGGGGGAGGCCAGGAGTTTTTTCATGAATTTTTCCACGACATCCATGTAGTTGAGCGTAGCCTGGGAACAGGCGGCTTCGCCAAAATTGACGCCGTTGTATTGGTGCACTTCCTCGATGGTCATGGTTTTGCCGGTGGAGGAGGTGAGTGTCATGCGGATGATCCATGACCCTTTGTCTGTTTCAAATTCAATACGGTTCAAAAGGGCGGTGATCGTGACGGGTGATTCGGGGTCGTAGCGCCCGGCCTGGGTGAGTTCGTCGATCAGGGCATAGCGGATGACATCGGCGTAGTGCCAGTTGTCCGGGGCTTCAACGATGGCAAGGCTTCGGCAGGTCAGCTCTTTCCTGAAGCTGGCATCGGAAAATTCGCCGACATTGACGGGAATTTCGACGGTGGCACGGGTGACCTGGATGTTTTCAGGATCGGGCGTATAGCGGGGTACGGTCTTGAAAATGGTGCAACCGGCAAGAAGGGCTGCGATGGCCGCAGCAGCGAATGTTTTTTTCATGGCTGTCTTTTTTTGTCTGGTGCTTCCTGCATTGTAAGCGATGCGATGCCGGATAGGGGTTATTTGCGAATGCTGAATTCACAGCCGCAGTAGGTCTGGTTGTAAAAGCTGTTTTCTTTGATCAGGATGCGGCGGCGCTCGGAAAGGCCGTCTTTTCGCCAGTTTTTTTCCCAGAAGGCGACATTGCCGGTTTTTTCGGCGGCCCAGTGTCCGGCCTGGGCGATTTGTTCGAGGCTTTTCCAGCGGGAGGAGGCAAGGGTGGTGGCAAAGCGGGAAAAACCGCGTGCCTTGGCAAGGGAAGCCGTCGCCAGCATTCGCATCCTGAAGCAGGAAAGGCAGCGGCTACCGCGTTCGGGCTGGTTTTCCTGCCCGGCGATATGGGCAAGCCATGCGGCGTGGTCGTAATCGCCATCAATGATGGTCAGCCCCAGTTTTTCAGCATGGCGGGTGCATTCGTTTTTGCGGATGTCGTACTCTTCCTGCGGGAAGATGTTGGGGTTGAAGTAGAAAAGGGCAAAACGTTCGCCATTGGCTGCCAGCCATTCGATGATGGCAGCCGAACAGGGGGCGCAGCAGGTATGGAGCAAAAGCATGGGTTGTGCGGACGGTTGGTGCGACAGGTTTCCAAGTTACACTATTTCGGGTTTTTGCGCCAATGGGGGGCACTTGCATCCGGTTGCGCGCACGTGGCATGATGAGAGCAGAGACTATTTGTTTATTTTCAGGAGGCTGGGTGATGCGGGGAGCCGGTTTGCTTTTTCAGGGGCGGTTTTTTTCCGTGGGGAAGATGGTGTGCCTGTTTTTGCTTTTGCTGTGCATGGTTTCAGCCGGGATGGTGTATGGGGCTGATGAGGCTGCGGCATTTGCAGAGGTGAAGGCAAAGGCTGAGCGGGGGGACTCTGCCGCACAGCTTATGCTGGCTTCAAGGTATGCCGATGGCGTCGGGGTGGCGGCAGACCGGAAGAAGGGGTTTTATTGGCTGAAAAAGGCGGCGGACAGTGGGTACCCGCCAGCAGAGTTTACGCTGGGATGGATGTATGAGCAGGGGCTTTTTGGCCAGAAGGCCGACCTGAAGAAGGCGGCGCTATGGTATGAAAAGGCGGCGGAAAAGGGGGACAGCAAGGCGCAGTTGTGCCTGGGAATGCTTTATTTTGCGCCAGGCAAGTTGAAGCAGGATTTCAGGAAGGCGGCGCAGCTTCTGGCGCAGTCGGCCCGGCAGGGGCAACCGGCTGCCCAGTATTTTCTGGGCATGATGTACGAACACGGGAACGGTGTCGAGGCGGATTTTGAGACGGCTGTTGCGCTGTACCGGGATTCGGCGCAACAGGGTTACGGGTCGGCGCAGAAAAAGCTGGACGCGCTTCAGCGGGAGGGGAAGGTGCTTGCTTCGGGGCCTGAACGTTCTTCTCCGGAAGCGACGCTGGCCGCGGCTCAAGCGGGTGATCCGGTGGCGCAGATGGCAATGGTGCTGTTGCTGTTGAAGGGGGAGGCTTTCGAGCGGGATTTGCCAAAGGCGATGGAATGGGCGCAAAAGTCTGCCGAACAGGGGCATTTGCCTGCCATGCAGGAGCTTTCGCTTTTTTATATGCTGGGAAAGGGTGTCGAAAAGGATACGGAAACGGGCCTGAAGTGGATGCGAAAGGCGGCGGACGCAGGATATGCGCCTTCCCAGTATGACCTGGGGGTGTATTACCAGTATTTTTCCGGGGAGCGGGCGGACGAGATGAAGGCACGCTACTGGTATACCAAGTCGGCTGAACAGGGTTTTGCGATGGCGCAGGTGAACCTGGGGAATATGTATGAGCGGGGGCAGGGGGTGCCGCCGGATATGCGGCTGGCGGCAAAGTGGTACCTGGCGGCAGCGCAGCAGGGATATCCGCTGGGGCAGTACAACATTGCGCTGATGTATGCCAACGGGAGGGGCGTGCCGCAGGATACGCAGAAAGCGGATTACTGGTATTTTGCTTTTCTGGAAAACGGGGAGGCGGTGGTGAATCCGATCCTGGATGCGATTGCGGCAGAGCAGGAGGGCAAAAAGGTGCCGGGCTGGCTGGATTTTATGTTGCGAAACGGGGATGTGATTGGCAATATCATCAGGGATTGGGGTGAAATGCGGTATGGCCGTTATTGATGGGGCTACCTGCTCCCTTATCGGTAAAAGTGTCGTTTTTTCAATACAGATGCCATGTATTTCACCGTTTTTTGCCGCAGGTCTTTGGTGATTATAGGTGCCTTGTGGCATGATAGGGGTTTCTTGTGGGTAAGTTGTGCATAGTGCAGACAGACGGATGCAGGGTGTGATGATGCAGAAGAGATATGGTTTGGCTTCCCATACGGCGCTTGTCCTGGTTTTTGTGACGATGGCGTCGTTTGGCGGCGAGGTGATGGCGCAGGAGGAAGAGGTGCGGCGGGGCAAGGCTGATGCGGCTTTTACCTATGGCGGTGTCTCTGCTGATGAGACGTCTTCGCGGGATGCGCGTGCGCTGGTGGCGACCGGCCTGCAGTATGCCAGGGGCGAGGGCGTTGAACAGGATTATGCGAAGGCGCGGTCGTATTTCATGAAGGCGGCGGGAGAGGGCAGTGCCAGGGCGCAGTTTTACCTGGGGGTCATGTACGCGACCGGCAAGGGGGTGAAGACGGATTATGCGCAGGGAGCTTCCTGGTACGAGAAGGCGGCTGACCAGGGCAATACGGATGCGATGCTCAGGCTGGCCGGGATGTCGATTTCCGGGAAAGGGATGCCAAAGGATTCTGCCCGGGCGATGGAGCTGTACCAGGAGGTGGCGGCAAGGGGGGATGTGCGGGGCTTGAATGGACAGGCGCATCTTTACATGAAGGGGTTTGGCGTTACGCAGGATTACACGCAGGCGCTGGCGTTTTATACGCAGGCGGCAGAAAAGGGGAATGCCCACGCGCAAAGCCGCCTCGGATTCATGTATGCACGCGGCCTGGGCGTCAAGCTGGATTATACGCAGGCGTATGAATGGATGCTGAAGGCGGCCCGGCAGGATAATACCTTTGCCCAGGGTTTTGTCGGTTCGCTGTATGAGCGCGGCAAGGGGGTGAAGGCGGACTATGCGGAGGCCATGAACTGGTACAAAAAGGCCGCCGAGAAGGACGATGAGTTTTCGGAGTACCGTATTGGCGCCCTGTATGAGGAGGGGCGCGGCGTGAAAGCGGACAAGATGGAAGCGGTGGAGTGGTACAAAAAGGCGGCTTCTCATGGCAGCGATGCTGCCCGGAACCGCTTGATCGACCTGGACGAGTCAAAGTAATGGGTACGGGGAAGAAAAGCACAGGAAAGAAAACCTGTGCTTTTTTTGTGGCATGATAGGGGGCGGTATTTCCGGTTCCAATAGAAGAGGAGAGGGGGAACGATGAACAAGAAGCAATATGGCAAGGGTTTGCTGGCAGCGATTTTGGCGGCAGGGTGTTTTGCGGTAACGGGTGCGGCAGTGGCGCAGGATGCGCCTGCGGGTGGCAAGGATGAAGCAAGGGCGCAAAAGCGGGCGGAAGATACCGCAACGCTGATTGCCCGCTTGAAGCAGCAGGCCGAAGGCGGCGATGCCAAAGCGCAGGTTCGCCTGGGCATTATGTACGAGCAGGGGCTTGGCGTGAAAAAGGATGGCAAGCAGGCGGTTTTCTGGTATGAAAAGGCGGCAGCACAGAATAATTCGTTTGCACAGACTGCGCTGGCCGATATCTATGCCAGGGGCCGTGGCGTGAAGCAGGATTACGAGGTGGCTGCCGGATGGGCGCAAAAAGGGGCGACCAGCGGCGATCCACGGGCACAGCTTATTCTGGCTTACCTGTATGAAAATGCCCTGGGCGTAAAGCAGGATTATGCGAAAGCGTTTGATCTGTACACTAAATCGGCCAAACAGGGCGAGACTTTTTCGATGTACAGCCTGGGTGTGATGTACGAGGAAGGCCGTGGCGTGAAAAAAGACCAGAAGAAGGCGGTGGAGTGGTACAAGAAGGCAGCCAGCCGCGATAGTCTTCCCGCGCAGGAAAGAATGGCTGAGATTCAGTCCGGCAAGTGACCGTTTGTCCGGGAAAGCAGCGTCCGGTTTTTATGCCGGACGCTGTTTTGTTATAAGCATTGATTTGTTGCTAAAAGCATGGTTTCTTTTACTATTTGCCTCTTTCTTCTAATATTGGGGTATGCGGTTTACGGCAGGTATGTCGAAAGGGTTTTCGGCATGGATCCGAAGCGGGTGACGCCTGCTTATGCCTGCCAGGACGGGGTGGATTTTATGCCGCTTCGCGGGTGGCGCGTTTTTTTGATCCAGTTTTTGAATATTGCCGGGCTGGGGCCGATTTTCGGCGCCATCATGGGGGCCAAATTCGGCGCGTCGGCTTATGTGTGGATCGTGGCGGGCTGTGTTTTTGCTGGTGCTGTGCATGATTATCTTTCGGGAATGATTTCGCTTCGTAACGGAGGGATGAGTTTTCCGGAGATTGTCGGGAAATACCTGGGGCGGGGGTGCATGCAGGCGACCCGTGTTTTTACGCCGCTGATGATGATTCTGGTCGGCGCGGTTTTTGTGGCGGGCCCGGCGGGGCTTCTGGCGAGCATGACAGCCGGGCTTTTTACGGGGGCGGCAGGAGAAACGCAACTGATGGCGGGACGAAGTGCCGGGGAGTGGTGTTATCTTTTCTGGGCGACCGTGATTTTC
>JAVBTJ010000039.1:0-17649 GCA_031556215.1 Oxalobacter sp. | reverse complement strand
TTTGGATACCGCCAGCAGGCTGACCGTACCCGGTTTCCTGGCGGCCTTTTGCGCCGCAACAGAGATATTCGCCTGGACGGCTTTTAGGTTTGTGCTGATTTCAGACATGGTCAATTCAATGATTTCACGCAGATGGAAAAGAGAGCCTGTAAATTATATGCAAACCTGATGCGAAATGCCCCTGTTTTGGAACCCGAGTATAAGGCATAATAAAAAACGGACTTTTGCAGGAGGCAGAAAAGATGGGCTGGTTGATGTGGCTGCTGGTTATTGCGCTGGTTATTGCGGCAATTATCGCCAAAATCAAGCGTTCGGCGCGGATAGTCGTTTTCCGGAACGAAGATGGCCGGATTCGCGTGGACGGGCATGACCGTCCGCAGCCCCATGATCAGGGCAGTTCCAGTGTCGAGCGCATGGTATCCTGCGCCCAATGCGGTATTTATATTCCGACATCCGAAGCGGTTTTCCGGACAGGAAAAGTCTATTGCTGTGAGGAACACAGCATCCAGCCCTGACGCCCCATGCTGACCATCGACGAAGAAGGCTGGTGCGACGGAGCAGAGAAGCTTCTTTCCCCCAACCATAACAGTCGCCCGCCGGAAATGCCGGTTGACCTGATCGTGGTTCACAACATCAGCCTGCCGCCCGGACAATACGGCGGGCCTTATATCGCTGATCTTTTCCTGAATCGCCTCGATTTTGACGCCCATCCCTATTTCGATCAGTTGCGCTCCCTGACGGTTTCTGCGCATTTTCTGGTGCGCCGTGACGGGCACCTGATGCAGTTTGTTTCCGCCAGCGACAGGGCATGGCATGCCGGGGCATCTGATTTTTGCGGGCGGTTGCAGTGCAACGATTTTTCCATCGGCATCGAAATGGAAGGCAGCGACTACGAGCCTTTTGACGATGCCCAGTATGTGACGCTGGCAGAACTGACCCAAGCGCTGTGCCAGCGCTATCCCGTTGCTGCCGTTACCGGCCACCAGCAGATTGCCCCCGCGCGAAAAACCGATCCGGGGCCGTATTTCGACTGGGGTCGCTATGAAAAAGCGGTAGCCGCCATGCCGGGCTCCTCTCCTGCCTTCTTCAGTCGGAGAGCGATGGGAGAGGAAGGGAATAAGTCCGGAGCCTAAAAAATACCCACCACGATATTGGCGTTCTGTTCTTCCGCTTCTTCGTAGAATGCCTGCAGGTTGTTGAATGCCGCTGTCAGCGCCTGTTTCAGGGACGCGGTATTTTCGTCGCGCCAGATGTCCGGATAGATTTCTTCCTCGCGGAAGGCTGACAGGTCGATACTTTCCACGAGTTTTTCAATATCCACGTCCTTCATGGCCGCGATGATATCGGCAAGCAGGGCGGATTCGGTTGCGGCGATGAAATCGGCCTCGTCATCATCTTCATTGAAGGCTTCCGCGCCGACGATGGCTTCGCTCAGTTCATCACCTTCGATTGGGGTGGATGCGGTGGTGCCGGTAAGCAGAAAATGCAGGCCATCCCAGAGTTCATCCATGCAGTAAAGCCCGGTATCGGCTTTTTCCAGTTCGTTGACTTTTTCCAGCAGGGTATCGTTGTCCAGCCCGAAGAGGCTGTCCAGGGTGTCGTCGTCTACCATCATGTAGTTGGCAATCAGGCGCATTTTTTCTCCGTATTCAGGTAATTGAAAATATTTTTTCCATGTCCGGCATTGCCAGTGCTGCGGTCTTGATTTCCAGCAGTTTCTTCCGGCTGGTAAAGCCGTGCGCGATCTGGATATGGCTTTTGGGCAGGTCGCACAGGTCGGCAATAAAGCGGATCAGCGCCTCGTTGGCCTTGCCGTCTACCGGGGGTGCCTGCAGGCGGATACGCAGGGCATCATCGGTGGCTGACAGGATTTCCGATTTTTTCCCGTTCGGGCTGATCTGGACAGCCAGCCGGAACCCGGTATCGGTTTGAGAAAGCCAGTTTTTTCGCATGGTCAGAGACGAAAGATCAGTTCGGGAACAATTCTGCCAGCGATGTTCAACAGGATGAAAACCACTAAAACGGACAGGTCAAGCCCGCCAATCGGCGGAATCACCTTTCTTATCGGGGTCAGGAAAGGGCGGTTCAGCGCCGCGACAAAGGGCGCCAGCGGGGCATTCGGATTGACCCAACTGAAAATCACCTCAAGGATGAGCAATCCCATGATGCCGTAAATAATCCAGTTGAAAAGCGTCAGGAGAGTCAGGATCAGAACGGCTTTTATCATGAAAGCCGAAACGATCACCATGGATTTGGCAATGCCGACCAGAATCGCGATCAGGATAGCCCCCACCAGGCTTGCCCAGTCATGTCCGCCCGCACCCGGAATGACGCGGCGTAACGGGTTGACCAGCCAATGGGTGAGGCTGTAGATAAAGTTTCCGATTTGCATGGGCGGCCTGACGCGCGAGGCGTGTATCCAGAAGCGGAGCAGCATCAGCCCGCCAAACAGGGCTGCCGCTGCATCAATAATGACGTGCAGAACGCTTTGTACCACAGGCTCTCCTTTTTCTCTGATTATGCTTTATCCGATTGTACGATGATAACCGCCGGATGGCCCTTATTTTACCGCAGAGATTCGAGAAGCTTTTGCGTGGTGGCGGACATTGCCGGATAATCAGGGGGGGCCTGATAATAAAAGGCCTGATTTTTCCAACCTGCACTGAGCTATCGGATGAGCAGATTCCGGACTTTTTCCCCAACGCTTTCCGCCAGACCGCAAAGCGACTGGAAAACCCTTGCGGTTTTTCTGCCCTATATCTGGGTATACAAATGGCGGGTCAGTTTTGCCATGCTGTTCCTGATCCTGGCGAAGGTAGCCGGGATGGGCGTGCCGGTTATTCTCAAGGAACTGATCGACGGGCTTTCCGCCGGGCTGGCAACGCCACAGGCGCTGCTCGTCCTGCCCGTGGGGCTGTTGCTGGCCTATGGCGCGCTACGGCTGGCGGGCACGCTTTTTACCGAACTGAGGGAGCTGCTTTTTGTCCGGATGATCCTGAAAGACCCGGCCATCCTCATTTTTGACGAAGCGACTTCGGCGCTGGATACCCATGCCGAGCAGGTGATCCAGGCGCAGTTAAGGGAATATTGATGAAGGGGGGGGGGACGCGAATTGCTGCGTTCTCCGGTGCTCGCAAGCTCGCCTGTCGCGAGATATGTCTCGCTTGCTGTGTGCCTTGCGCCTTGCATTTTATCTCCCCCAGCCTCTTCATCAATATTCTCTTGATTTGTTTCTTTCAAGAAGCTTTTTTCAAATCAGAGTACAATAAAAACGCATCGGCACGGCTGAGCCATGAAGGTATGGGAATACCGTGTCGCCAGGAGGGATTTTTTTCAGACAGAAAGCACTGCGGCCGGTCATGGTTGCGGTCTTTAAAAATGATAATTTAACCAGGAGGAATGGCGTATGACAGCTCCAGCAATCAATATCGGAATCAGTGTGAAAGACCGCGAAAATATCAGCAAGGGTCTTTCCCGCATACTGGCGGAAAGTTTTCTGCTGTATATGAAAACGCATAACTATCACTGGAATGTGAAAGGGCCGATGTTCCAGACCCTGCATGTGATGTTTGAGGGACAGTACACAGAGCTATGGACGGCACTGGACGCTATCGCAGAGCGTATCCGTTCACTGGGTTATCCGGCTCCCGGTACGCTGAAGGAGTACTTGAGCCTGGCATCCATCAAGGAAATCGATGGCGTTCCCGCTGCACAGGACATGATCCGCGACGTACTGGCCGGTTCCGAGGCTGTCAGCCGCCTGAGCCGTCAGGTGCTGGCGCTGGCAGACAAGGCGGGCGACGATCCGACTGTCGATTTGCTGACGGAGCGGATGCAGGTGCATGAGAAAAATGCCTGGATGCTGAGAACCCTGATTGATGATGACGGGGTCAGCAAGCCAGCACCGGCAAAAACCGTTGCGTCCAAAGTGGTGGCAAAGGTAGCCGCAAAAGTTGCCGCAAAGGGCAAGAAGAAGTAAAAACGGTATTGGAAAACCGCAGTCAGTCCCGCCCGGGACTGACTGCGGTTTTTTCATATTTCCTTTATTTGCGGGATTTTTTTGGGGCTACGGTTGTCACCACTTCCGCTTCGGCAAAGTCTGCCTCATCGTCACCGAAGCCTTCCAGCGGCTCAAAAATGGCCTGCAGGTCTTCCGGGGTAATCTGTACACCCTGCGTTTCCCCTGTCGAGAGGATGGCGTCGGCCAGATCGGCTTTTTTCTGTTGCAGTTCCTGGATTTTTTCTTCCAGCGTACCCCGAGCGATCAGCTTGTAGACAAAGACGGGCTTGTCCTGCCCGATTCGCCATGCCCGGTCGGTCGCCTGGTTTTCTACGGCGGGGTTCCACCAGGGGTCGTAGTGGATCACGGTGTCTGCCGCTGTCAGGTTAAGGCCAACCCCGCCGGCTTTCAGGCTGATCAGGAACAGGGGAACCTGCCCATCCTGGAAGGAGCGGATGGCGCTGGCGCGGTCAACCGTATCCCCGGTCAAGACGGTATAGGAAATGTTTCTGGCCTTGAGTTCGGCTTCAATCAGGGCCAGCATGCTGGTGAATTGGGAAAAAACGAGAATGCGGCGGTTTTCCAGCATCAGTTCTTCCACCATTTCCATCAGTGCGGCCAGCTTGGCCGATGTGGCCGCCTTTCGGTTGGCGCCGCCCCGCAGCAGGCGCGGGTCACAGCAGACCTGGCGCAGCTTGAGCAGGGCATCCAGGATCACGATCTGGCTTCGGGCAACGCCTTTCTTGGCAATTTCATCCCGTATTTTCTTGTCCATTGCCAGCCGAACCGTTTCATAAATATCCCGCTGCGTGGAAGTAAGTTCGACATTGCGAACCATTTCGGTTTTCGGCGGCAACTCATCAGCCACCTTGTCTTTGGTCCTGCGCAGGAGGAAAGGACGGATGCGCCGGACTAAAAGGGCGCGGCGGTTGTCGTCTGCCAGTTTTTCGATGGGGTGCCTGAATTCGCTGTTAAAGGTCTTTTCGTTGCCCAAAAGTCCCGGCAGCAGGAAGTGGAACTGGGACCAGAGTTCGCCCAGGTGGTTTTCCAGCGGCGTTCCCGTCAGGCAGAGGCGATGGCGGGCGCGAAGCATGGTCGCAATCTGCGCCGCTTTGGAGCGGATATTCTTGATGTACTGCGATTCATCCAGAATCAGCAGGTGATACTCGTGTTCCTGGAGTTCCTGCTCATCCCTGGGCAACAGTGCATACGTCGTCAGAACGAGGTCATACTGCTCAATGCGTTCAAAGCGTTTCAGTCGATCTTTGCCCTGCAGAACCAGGACGCGCAGTTCCGGCGCAAAACGCTGGGCTTCTTCCTGCCAGTTGGTCATCAGGCTGGTCGGGGCAACGACCAGAGCGGGTTTCGTCAGGCGTCCGGCTTCTTTTTCAAGCAGGATGTGCGACAGGGTCTGAAGGGTTTTGCCCAGTCCCATGTCGTCAGCCAGAATGCCAGCAAGTTCATATTCACGGAGAAACTGCATCCATGCCAGCCCTTCCAGCTGGTAATCACGCAAAGAGGCCTGAAGGGATGCCGGTGGCTCGACTTTCTGTACACCGTCAAATTCGGCAAGACGGATCCCCATTTCGAGCAGGCGCTCGCCGTTGAGCCAGTGCAGCGGGAGTTCCTTGGAGAGTTCAGCCAGGCGCGGTGAATCAAGTGAGTGGAGACGTATGGCGGCATCGTCTGCGCGGTCGCTGAAATACAGTTCGCCCAGCGTGCGTAAAATCGGCTTGATCCGTCCCCAGGGCAGTGCCACGCGCACGCCGTCCGGCAACGTGGTCAGGAGAGCGTCGCTGTCCGGTTTTTCATTCAGTTTTTTGGGGTCGAATTCTTCTGGCGCTGTTCGGATCAGGGTAATGAGAAGCGGCAGGAGGGAAATCTGCTTTTTGTTGACAACGATGCCGAGTTCCAGGCTGAACCAGTCCTTCCCGGTATTTTTGTGGTCGTCCGCAATGCGGGCATACCAGTCCTCAATCTCGGCAATGTCGTAGCGGTATTCCTGCGTTTTTTCAATCTGCCAGCCTTTTGCTTCCAGTTCCGGCATGAGGTTTGCGGTAAATGCCATCCAGTCGGCCTGGGATGGCAGGTCAAGCAATCCGGGCAGTGGCGGGTGCGATGATGCCGAGGTATCCTGCTGGATAAATCCGGTCCGGCGCAGGGTGTCAAAAAATCCGGCTTCCATTTCCTCATTGCGCAGAATGCGTTCGATCGCCGTGCCCTGCGCCCGCATGACCGGCATGGCGGTGCCATAAAAAGCCTGTTGCCCATCGTAGTCAAAAAGCAGTTGGGCGTAGTCATACCAGGACGGCAGTTCGGCAGGGGCGGAAGCGGAGGTGCTTTTGTTCTGCATGCTGCCGAGGCGTAAAACGGGGGTGGGCCGGATGTCTTTGCGGACAGATTCTTTCATCGTTTCCGGTGGCGGAACCAGGTCGGCAAGTCCCTGCGTAATCAGCATCCGCGAAACGGCGGTTTTGTCCTTGATCGGAACAGGCGGCGCCTGGGAAACCAGTTCCTGCAGGTCTTTGGTCGAAATGCCCGTATTGTTGGTCGGCAAAAGAAGCTCGCCGCAGGTCAGGTTGTCCATGTACCATGCCGGTTCTGTCGGCAGGATGTAGTCGATCCGTTGTTTCCTGACGGCGCGTTTTTTTTCTTCGTTTTCCGGTTGCGGGGCAAATTCCCAGGACAGCCTCAGGGTGGATTCCGTTTCCAGCCAGGTTAGCCGGGCTTCACGAGGAGAGGCCGGACGCAACGGGAAAAGCAGCCCTTTCCCGATATCGCTCCAGGAATTGGTCCAGCGCAACTGCTGGCGGTCAATCAGTATCCGGAGAAGCTGGGCGCCAATGGGGCCGCGTGGTTCGGTCAGGTTTTGTCCCTGCGGGCTGCTGCCGCCGCGCATAGCGATGAAAAGCCGTATGGTGCCGTCATCTTCCGCCTGGATATAGTCCGGTCTTTCAGTCAGAAGCGCTTGCGGGTCATTGATGGGAGAGGCCGATGCAATTTCCCCGTTTGGGCGAAACCGGACCTTGCACATGCCCAAAAAGGTGCGCCGATCCGACTGATCCGGGGACAGGACGTACAGGAGCCGTTGCGAGGGTTTTTGCGGTGTGTCCTTTTCAGGGGAGGAAGCCGGGGCGTCTGCACCGAAGGTGGCGTTGCGCAACCGTTGCAGCCATGCGGAAACCGGAGCGGATACGGGTTGGGCGCTTGCCGTTTTTTTCTTGCGCAGGACGGTCAGGAGAACCGAAACCACATGCTTGCAGTTGGTATGATCCGGGCAGGTGCAGGTGCCCTGAAAGCGTAATCCCTTGACGGTGGATTTGAGGAAAATATTCTGCTGGAAAAGCTGGTTTCCCGGCCCCTTGACTTGTGACCGGATCAGGTTGGCGGCAAGCTGAACCTGTTTGACATTGTCATGCTTGGCATATTCAAGACCCGCCTTGTAGACGGTCTCGTTAAACTGTTTCTGGATGTCGTCCTGCGTGAAGTTCATATAACCGTTATGCCGCTGTTGCACGACATATTGTTTGGGCGAAAGAGACATTATCAATCATAACGCCCTAAAAGTGGAAGGGATATCTTTTCCCGATAAAAATAAGGGCTGGCATATTCTCCCAGATTCCGTATCATGGCGACTTTCTGTTTTTATTCCGAATACCATGTTGCCATCCATAGAACAGCGTATTGCCGAGATACTCGCCGTACCCGCAAAACAGGTCGAAGCCGCCATCAGCCTGCTGGACGAAGGAGCGACAGTTCCTTTCATTGCCCGGTACCGCAAGGAGGCCACCGGCGGGCTGGACGATACCCAGCTTCGCACCCTGGAAGAGCGTCTTTATTACCTGCGTGAACTGGAAGACCGCCGTGATACGGTATTGCGCAGCATTCTTGAGCAGGGAAAGATGACGCCGGAACTGAAGGCGGCGCTTCTGGCAGCGGCAGACAAGACAACGCTGGAAGACCTCTACCTGCCTTATCGCCCCAAGCGTCGGACAAAGGCACAGATAGCGCTGGAAGCGGGTCTTCTGCCGCTGGCCGATGCGCTTTTGTCCAACCCGATGCTGGAACCGGAAGCCGAAGCCGCAAAATATATTCTGCCCGCCTTTACGGCGGAAAATGGCGATAATCCGGGGGTGCCGGACGTGGCTGCAGCTTTGGAAGGTGCTCGCCAGATCCTGATGGAGCGCTTTGCCGAAGATGCGGCGCTGTTGCAGGATTTGCGTACTTTCCTGCATGAGCATGGTGTTGTGGAATCCCGCGTTGTGGAGGGAAAGGAGCAGGAGGGTGCCCGTTTGTCCGATTATTTCGATTATGCGGAGCCGCTTTCTGCCATTCCTTCCCATCGCGCCCTGGCGCTTTTCCGGGGACGACGGGAAGAATGTCTTGCCGTTCGCCTGCGCCTGGATTCGGAACCGGAGCGCCCCAGGTGGGATGCGCCCCATAATCCCTGTGAATCCCGGATTGCTGTCCGCTTCGGCATTATCGACAAGGCGCGGCCAGCCGACCGCTGGCTGGCGGATACCGTCCGCTGGGCCTGGCGCGTCCGGATTTTCACCCATCTGGAAAGCGGCCTCATGACCTTGCTGCGTGAGCAGGCGGAAACCGAAGCGATTGATATTTTTGCCCGCAACCTGAAAGCGCTGTTGCTGGCCGCCCCTGCCGGGAAGCGGATTACGATGGGGCTGGATCCCGGCCTGCGAACCGGGGTCAAAGTCGCGGTTGTGGATGAAACAGGCAAAGTGCTGGATACCGGAACCGTGTATCCCCACCAGCCCAGAAATGACTGGGAGGGAACGCTTGGCACCCTTTCTTCGCTGATCGGAAAACATGGCGTCAGCCTGATTGCCATTGGCAATGGCACTGCCTCCCGCGAAACGGATCGGCTGGCGCAGGATCTGCTCAAACGGGCATCCCGAAACCCGCTTGCCAAGGTCATGGTGTCCGAGGCGGGCGCTTCTGTTTATTCCGCATCGGAATATGCCTCGCAGGAGTTGCCGGAACTGGATGTCTCGCTTCGCGGGGCAGTTTCCATCGCGCGCCGCCTGCAGGACCCGCTGGCGGAACTGGTGAAAATTGATCCCAAATCCATTGGCGTGGGGCAGTACCAGCATGACGTCTCGCAGCATGGACTGGCGCGCACGCTGGATGCGGTGGTTGAGGATTGCGTCAATGCGATTGGCGTGGATGTGAATACAGCATCAGCCCCGCTTCTGGCGCGGGTTTCCGGCATTGGCGAGACGCTGGCCAAAAATATTGTGGCTTACCGTGATAAAAATGGCCGCTTTGCCTCGCGCGCCGACCTGAAACAGGTGCCGCGCCTGGGCGAGAAAACCTTTGAGCTGTCTGCCGGTTTTCTGCGAATCCCGGACGGGGCAAACCCGCTGGATGCCTCGGCGGTTCACCCGGAATCGTATCCGGTGGTGGAAAAAATCCTGGCGGACATCAAAAGGGATATCAAAACCGTCATTGGCGACAAGCCGCTTCTGGCATCGCTTGAGCCGAAAAAATATGCAGATGCGCGATTCGGCATTCCGACCGTGACCGATATCCTTGCCGAACTCGAAAAACCGGGGCGCGACCCGCGGCCGGCGTTTGTCAACGCCGTCTTCAGGGAAGGGGTTGAGGAAATGGCGGATCTGGAACCCGATATGATCCTGGAAGGGGTGGTGACCAATGTCACCGCTTTTGGCGCCTTTGTCGATATTGGCGTTCACCAGGACGGGCTGGTGCATATTTCCGCGATGTCGGATCAGTTTGTAAAAGACCCTCATCAGGTCGTCAGTGCCGGGCAGATTGTGAAGGTCAAGGTCATGGAAGTGGATGCGAAGCGCAACCGGATTGCCCTTTCCATGCGCCTGACCGACAGCAGTGCGCCGGGCGAAAAAAAGGCGCAGCCGGATTCAGGCAGACCACGAAAAGAAAAGCCGCGAAAAACACGGGAACCCGCCAGACAGGCGGCATCCGACACGGCAATGGCCGATGCGTTTTCCCGCCTGAGAAAAAAAGCAGATTGAGGGCTATCAGGAATGGTTGTCGGGGGTATTGCTGGTATTTTCCTGCAGCCGTTCTGCCGAGTCATCGGAAAACATTTTCCAGGAAGTCATGAAGAGGGCGGCAATGACCGGGCCGATGACAAAACCGTTCAGCCCGAAAAGGCTGAGGCCGCCCAGCGTGGATATCAGGACGACATAATCCGGCATTTGCGTGTCTTTTCCGACCAGGATGGGGCGGAGGATATTGTCTATCAGGCCAATGACTGTCGCGCCAAAAACCATCAGGACAACGCCTTTGACAATGGCTCCGGTGCTCAGCAGGTAAATGGCCGTGGGAAGCCAGATGATGCCTGCGCCCGCCGGGAAAAGAGAGAGAAACGCCATGATGGAGCCCCACAGGATCGGTGCCTGTATGCCCAGTATCCAGAAGATGAGGCCGCCCAGGCTACCCTGCACCATCGCCACAATCAGGTTGCCCTTGACGGTGGCGCGAATGACGCCGATAAATTTGTTCAGCAGTTCGTATTTGCGCTCTTCGTTCAGGGGGATGGCCTTGCTGGTGGCATTGGCAAGCGCCTTGCCATCTCTCAAAAGAAAGAACAGCAGGTAGATCGTGATGAAAAAGGCGGCGGCAAAGCCAAAAATATTCTGGCCGATGGCAAGCACCTGCCGGGCGACCAGGTGGCCCGCCTGCTTCATGCCGTCGGTAGTTTTTTCCTGGAAATCCGCCAGGTCGCTGATGCCGAATTTACCCAGGATATGCGTTATCCAGTCAGGCAGGTCGGCATAGATTTCCGTCAGGGTGCGGCTGAAATTGATTTCCCCGGACTGGATTTTCTGGTACAGCATCCCCCCTTCCTGCAGCAGGGATGACACAATCAGGCTCAGGGGAAGAATCGCGATCAACTGGCAGATAAGCAGGGTCAGTACTGCTGCCAGGTTGCGTCTTCCCGGCATTTTTTCCAGGATGCGGTCAAAAAGCGGGCGAAAGAGAATGGCAAAGATAAAGGCCCAGAAAATCGCGCCGGAAAAAGGCGAAAGCAGCCAGGCAAAAGCCAGCGTGACGCCGACCAGCAGAATCAGGAAAATTTTTTCGTAAAGCAAAGGACGATTCATAAGCAATTTTGCCCACAATGGCGTTGTCCGGATTGCGAAAGCGACATGACCCTCTATGGGCATAATAAGGCATTGTCAGGCAAAAGGGGATTTTTTCCCTGACGCTTCCGGAGGCCGGTCAAGGCCCCCGGATCGGTTGAATCAGACCAGGCGGGCGATATGTCCCATGCGGTCGCCCGGCAGCAGCAGGACGGGCGGAATATCAATGATGGTGTGGCAGCCCGGTTCCATGCGGGTAACAGCGCGGGCGCAGGAAACCAGGATCTGTGACGTCAGCGCCGGGTTGTCGATTCGCATGTCAAAGGTCAACCGCTGGTTGGATGTGCTGCCGGAAGCGCCGATTCTTTCGATCAGTGCGCCGTGCGAATTGTCCGCAATCGCGGCCAGTTCTGCCGGAGAGGCAACCTGGCGGACGTCAAGCGGGTCGTTTTTGAAATAAGGATCAGCCGCCAAAAGGGTTTTGATCTGTTCAAAAGACGCGTCGGGCTTGGGCAGGACATAAACGAGCCGGAAATGGCGGCCGCCGCCAATCGGGATGGTAATGGCGGTAGCATCGGCGACGCCTTCGATTGAGCGCGCGGCAACAGAGTGCCCCATCGAGCGGCCGCGGCCAAAATTGGTGAAGGTGACACCGGTGGGCGCCATCGCTTCAAAGAGCAGGCGAAGAAGGGAATCGGTACCCGGGTCCCAGCCTGCGGCCGTGACAGCGGCGCAGCCGTTTTTCCTGGCGATTTCATCAAGTGAACGCACAACGTTCGGTATTTCCTCATGAATATCAAAGCTGTCAACGGTGCAGATACCTTTTGCCAGGTACTGGCGGGCATCTTCCGGAACCGAACGGGACGGGCCGCAAAGGATAACCACGTCCGGTTTTTTGCCACGGCTTAAAATCAGTTCGTCAATCGAGGCAAAATCCGGCAGGTTATGGCGTTCCAGCGCCTGCGTGCCCAGCGATTCTACCCGGCGGACAATGCCGAGGCATTCGAAATCAGGCGCGCAGAGCAGGCTGTCGATAACGTGCCGACCGATATTGCCCAGAGAATGTACTGCCGCTTTAATGGTTTTCATGCAAAAACTTCCTTTCTTTATTGGCGATGCGAGTGCACCGTAAAAACGCGCTTTGCGAACAAATTGCTGCGTTGCGCGGTACTCGCAACCTTGTTTATCCCAAGAGATGCCTCGATTACGGCGTTCCGTGCGCCTTGCACTTCATTTCGCATTTATCAGGGGCTCGCTTGTTTAAAGAGTATAGACACAGTTTTTATTTGAGGGCAAGCGCGTTTTTTTGCGAGGATGCGGATGGAAAGGCGATTTGTCCCGGTATTTTTTCCTTTATCATGGGATGTCTTTTGGCATCGGTGACAGGGTTTTATGGTTCGGGTTGTATGGGGGGCACGACGGGACTTTATTCTGGCGGCGCGCCCTGAACCGCCAGGTATCTGGTTGGCTGGAAGGCGTTTAAACCAGTAGAAGAACGGCTGTCTGTTGATGGCGTAAGCCCGTGGTGGTGGCCGCTGATGAAACCGTTCTGCCGTTATGTTGCCCCGTTGCTTGCGACCTGTTTTTTACCTTTTTGTGATACCAACATGCCAAAGATAAGCCGTATCCAGATTATCGAGTCATCGTCGGCATCTCTTGCCGTACCCGCTTCGTTGGAAGCCGATCTGGCGTGGGTGCAAAAACGGGGTGTGGATATCGAACGCCAGGCGCATGATGAGCGGTCTTCTGCTGTCCCTGTTCCGCTGCCGCTGGTTCTGGTTGATGGCAATATGGCCATTTCTGGCCGTTATCCCACCCGGGAAGAGATGGGCATATGGATGACATTTGGCTTTGTTTTGCCTGATGACAGAAATGCCGGTGGAATCCGTTGCTGTACGCTTTAGGCTCAGCCCGCTTTTTCGTCAGATTAATTGATTTTTGACTGCCTGAACGGGAAATATTTGTTTTTGGTATCGCCCATGAGCTTGCGAAGGTCTCGTATGCTCATTTCAGTCATTTCATGAATCTCCAGCAGCAATGATGCGCTGATCCGTGCCTTGGCATTCCGGATTTTGCTGATAACGCTGGGATTGATTTCCAGTGCCCGGGCCAGGTCGGCGTCTGTTCTCAGGTTCTGGTGTAGAAGAAGTGCGTCCAAAAGACGGTTCGGATTATATCCTCTTCCGGTTGTCTTTGATCTGGATGTGATTCTGCGCATTTTTGTTTCCCCCTGGAAATGCTTTTAGACCTTCCAGTATACACAAAAAACATTTCCACATGGAAATGTTTTTTGTGTTGGGGGAATCGGGCGGTTTTCCTGATATGTTTTTTATAACAGTAGGTTACAGAATTTGCCGGACGGCATTTTCTTATGGCTTACCTGCGGCGGCTTCGGGATCGTCTGGTTTGCATTTGACGCCTTTTCCCCCGCATTTGGGAAGCGGCTCCAGGCGGCATTTGTCAAAAATGTCCAGCTTCGGGTCATACAAATGGGTGTCGACTTCCATCAGCCCCAGCATGGTGTGAAAGAGGTTGTCATGGCTGTAAGTCTTTTTTGACTCTTTCTGCAGGCAGGCATAATCCAGATGGTCGTATTTCACCATGTTGTCAGACATCCAGACGATCATCGGCACTTTTTTCTGCTCTTCCGGTGCAATGGCATAGGGGACACCGTGCAGGTAAAGATTGTTTTCTCCCAGCGACTCGCCGTGGTCCGATACATAAAGCAGGCCGGATTCAAAATAGGGAAATTTTTTCAGGATGCGGACGGTTTCCGCCACAACATGGTCGGTATACAGGATGGTGTTGTCATAGGTGTTCCGGATTTCTTCCTGTGTGCAGCTTTTCAGATCCGCCGTATCGCAGGTCGGCGTAAATTTTCTGAATGAATCCGGGTAGCGTTGATAATATGTTGGCCCGTGGCTTCCGATGGTATGAAGCACGATGAAGGTATCCTGGGTCACGGTCAGGAGGTACTCTTCCAGGTTGCTTAACATGATTTCGTCAAAACAGCTTTTGCCGTCGCAGAATTTGCGGTTTTTCTCCGGATCATACATTGTCGTTGCCATGCGGTCGCAGACGCCCTTGCAGCCATCATCGTTTTCCCGCCAGGAAACGTCATACCCCGCCATTTTCAGGATATCCAGCAGGTTTTGCGTCATTTTGGCATCGGAAACGTTGAATTCCGTTCTCGGCTGTTGCGAAAACATGCAGGGAACGGAGGTGGCCGTTACCGTGCCGCAGGAGTAAACATCCGGAAAGTTAAGGATTCTTTCCTTTTGCAGGCGCGGATTGGTTTCCTTTTCATAACCGTTCAGCGAAAAATTGGCCGCGCGGGCGGTTTCTCCCACAATCAGGATGAAAACGGTCGGATAGGGGTCGGCATAAGGCGCCAGCCGGGCTTTTTTGTCCAGTATTTCAAACTGGCGCTTGGAGAGGGTTTCTTTTTTAAAGTATTTATATACCGAGTTGATGTAATTGACCGGGCTGACCAGGCGGATCATCTTGCTGTGATTTCTGCCGAAGGAGGCGTGATCCTTGAAGAAAAAAGCGGCAACCAGGCCAATCATGATGACGCAGGCCACAATGGTAAAAAGCCGGTTGCGCCCCTCTTTCCAGAAAGGACGGTACAGTATGCGCGTCATGACAACAAGCACCGCAGGCAATACGCCGGTGACCAGAAGCCAGCAAAGCAGCTTGAATGTCACCAGGTCAAACGCCTCTCGGGTATTAGTCTCAAAGACATTGCGAACCATGTCCGAGTCGATATAGATGCCATACTGGTACATCCAGTAATTGGCGGCGCTGGAAACCAGGATCAGCGTGACAAGCAGGGGCTTGGCGATATAGGGAAGCGCAAGGCAATTCAGCAGGAGGCAGACCACACTCACAATCAGAATCGGGTAGCTGATGGCAAAGGCAATCGCGCTGAAACTGTTCATGTCGAGGGAGGCGGCAATATACCGCCACAGGCTCAGGTTCAGGGGAAGGCTCAGGTAAGCTGCACATATCAGGAGAAACCAGGTGCTGGACAGGCTCCATTTCGTAACAGGGCGTTTTCGCAGGTTTTTCAGCATGTTGGCTCTGGAGGGATGGAAAACGGTTAAATCAGGATATCCAGAGGCAGGAAAACAGTTACTTCCAGTCCCGGATGCGCATTTTTTGCCTGAATGTAGCCTTTATGCGCAAAGACAGCCTCTCGGGCGAGGGCCAGCCCCAGTCCCGCGCCGCCGTGTATCCGGGCGCGGGCACTGTCCACGCGGTAAAACGCCCGGAAGATATCTTCAAGACTTTCCTCCGGCACGCCCGGACCAGAATCGCGAACCGTGATTTTCAGGTGATCCGGCAGTATTTCAGCCGTCAGCAAAACGTCGGTGCCGGGCGGGGTGTAAAAAAGGGCATTTGACAGGATGTTTCCCGCCATTCTTTGCAGGAGCATGGCATTTCCCCTTACCATCAGGTGTTGCGGCATCCGGCAGATGACCGCTTTGACCAGATGCTGCCCCTGAAATGAAAAATCCTGCGCCAGGTCAAGCAGTATGCGGTGAAGATCAACCGGCGCTGTCGCCACCTCTCTTCCGGCATGATTGGGTGACTGGGACAACAACAGTTCAACCAGCTCATTCATGCGAAGCAGCTCTTTTTCCAGGCGAGTCAGGATACGGGTGTTTTCTGGCGATTCCTCGCGTTTTAAAAGCAGTTCTGTCGCGATTGTCATCCGCGTCAGGGGAGAGCGAAGCTCATGGGAAATGTCGATCAGCAACCGCCGCTCATTCTGCAGTTGGCGGTCAATGGCATCGGCCATCTCATTAAAGCTCCTCGCCAGTTTGTCAAAGTCATCCTTGTCATTATGAATAGTAGGGAGCCGAATCTCAAGATTGCCCCGGGCAAGCGCCTGGGACGCCGTTGCCATGCCTTCCAGTTTTTTTGACAGGTGCCGGGAGAGAATGTAACCACAGGCCAGCGAAGGAATAAGGATGCTGACGATCCAGATGATAAATTCATGCCAGGGCAAAAATGGCCCGTACAGGGCTGTCAGGGCCATTTCCGCCAGGTTTTCCAGCACGAATTCCGCCAGCGCAACGACCACCACCAGAAGCGCCACAATAATAATGTAGACCTTCCAGAACAGGGGAAGATTATCGAACCGGGTTTTCAGGCTCATGGCGTTATTTTTTCATGAAACAGGGGAAAGGCCATTTTTACGCCCCGTCTCCTTTTACCAGGAAGACATACCCTTCGCCCCGCGCCGCCTTGATCCGGTCGCCTCCGTCAGCGCGCGTGCCCAGTTTTTTACGCAGGCGGCTGACAAGCATATCCAGGCTGCGATCCATCGGAAACGCGGCATGCCCGTAAATAGACTGGTACAGGAAATCCCGCGAGACAACCTGCCCCCGGTTTTCCGCAAGATGGGTCAAAAGGCGCATTTCCTGAAGGGAAAGCGGTAGTTCCCTGCCATTGACGGTCACACTGTGCAGCGAACGGCTGATGCTGATGTCGTCAATCTGCATGGCAGCAGAAACCGGATTGGCGCGGCGGTAAAGCGCACGAAGCCGGGCGACCAGTTCCCGGGGGCTGAAAGGCTTGCCAAGATAGTCGTCCGCCCCCATTTCCAGCCCCACGACCCTGTCGATTTCCCGTCCACGGGCTGTCAGCATAATGATGGGTAGCGCCGCGTTTTTTTCATCACTGCGCAACCGGCGCAATACCTCAAAACCATTTATGCCGGGCAGCATGACATCAAGAATGACAACGTCATAATTTTTCTGCGCCGCGGCATCCAGCCCCTGCTTTGCATCAGGGGCATGCGAACATGAGATGCCTTCCTGCTGCAGGTATTCGCTCAGCAGGGCATACAGGTCATAATCGTCATCAATCAAAAGCGTGTGCATGATGTCGCCAAGCATAATGCAGAAAATTCCCAGGACAAACAAAAAACGCAAAGCGGTTACACTTCGTTACCTTGTCATTTTCGGGGAGCAAAGCAGGCTTTGTTGATCTCTGTTACACTTGATTCATAGAAATGATTTCCATAGGGAAATGCCATCATGAACACCAATATTGCCGAAAAAGCAAAAAATACCGCCGTACTGACAGGCCTTCTGGTCTGCATGTTTGCCCCCTTGCTCAATGAGGATCACGACTGGAGCGTGCCTTTGACCGACAAGCCGGGTGGCCCGCACCGGTATACCAACCGTACCCGTAACATCAAGCATATTCCTGCCGTGTACGGTCGCAGAAACAAAAGGCCGAGAGAATTCATCCAGGGCTTCGGCGGGCCGCGGATGGTGTAATTTCCTGCTGTTGTTACGAACGAAAAAGGCCGGTTGCAACCGGCCTTTTTCAATCAGGCGGCCATGCTTAAGGCTTTAGCTTGGTGATTTTCTTCCCCTGCAGGCCAATTCCCCCCATCAGGCCCTTTTGGCCATAAATAAAGGCGTACACATCCGAGCGCCCCGTTGTCGTGGAAAAATCGGCTGATGCGCCCTGGTCAATGACAACAATCGTCGGGCCAGTGCCGATAGACCATCCATCTGCCGTGGACAGGTGCTTGATGGCTTC
>JAVBTJ010000118.1:0-10728 GCA_031556215.1 Oxalobacter sp. | reverse complement strand
TGCCGAAGGCGTAGCCAACCGCCATAAATTTGCCGCCATTTTGCCGGTATCTGCCCGCAAGCGTTTTCAGCTTGGGGAACTGGAAGCAGAGATACGGAACCTGCTTCCAGAAGGCGAGGCCATATTTGAGGCCAATGACGTGACGGATCGCAGCGAGCGTTTCATGGCGGCGGAAATCGTGCGCGAAAAGATTTTCCGTTTCTGTGGTGATGAACTGCCTTACACCAGCACTGTTGTCATAGAACAATTCGAGCGCAAGGAGCGGATTCGCCGTGTCTTTGCCGCCATCCTGGTTGAGCGCACTTCTCATAAGGCCATGATAATCGGCTTCAAGGGGGAACGCTTAAAGGAGATGTCGACCGAGGCCAGGATGGATATGGAAAAAATGTTCGGCGTGCCGGTGTATCTTGAAATCTGGGTGAAGGTCAAATCCGGCTGGGCCGACAATGAGGCCGGGTTGCGGGCTTACGGGTACGAATGAGCCGGGGAAATACCTGCCAGCATGCCGGAGCAGGTGAAGAAAGCCTGGCTGGTACGCAGACGCCTGTTGTCCTTTCCGAATCCACTGCTGTCATGACCGATACCAGCGCAGAGAAAAACCGCCAGCCGGTTTCCCGAAAGCGGGCATCGCCAGAGTTGCGCATACAGGAGCAGCCCGGCTTTGTCCTCCATAGCTATGTCTACAAGGAAAGCAGCCTGGTTCTGGATGTTTTTTCCCGCGATTACGGGCGGGTTGCGCTGATTGCCAAAGGCGCCAAAAGACCGCATTCCCGTCTCAGGGGTGTTTTGCAGACTTTCCAGCCGCTTTCGCTTAACTGGAGCGGGCGTTCCGAGTTGCGTACCCTGGTTTCCGCGGAATGGGTTGGCGGCATGATTCCTCTCGAAAGCTCGGCCCTGCTTTACGGTTTTTACCTGAACGAATTGCTGCTGAAGCTGACCGCCCGGGAAGACCCGCATCCGGGCCTCTTTGACCATTATGTCGCAACTTTGACGCGCCTTGCCAATACGGAGTCTGCCCAGATTGTGCTGCGACAGTTTGAACTGGCCATCCTGAAGGAAACCGGTGTTGCAGCGGATCTTTCTGTCAGCGCCCATGACGGCAGCCCGGTCAATCCGGATGAAATCTATATCGTTGACCCGGAAGGGGGGCCAAGACTGGCGAAAATGGGCGATACGGCTCCCAGAGTGTTGGGCAAGACGCTTCTGGACATGGCAAATGAAGATTATTCCGACCCCATGACACAGGCGCAGAGCAAACTTTTAATGCGGGCGCTTTTGGCGCATCATCTGAATGGCACCCGGATACAGACGCGGCAGATACTGATTGACCTGATGCAATTATGAAGGTTCTTAGGGCATGAACATGAAAGACTCCCCAAACAAAACAGACCCGGTCATTGAACTGGGCGTCAATATCGATCACGTCGCTACCTTGCGTAATGCCAGGGGAACGACTTACCCCGATCCCATCCGCGCGGCGCTTCTGGCGGAAAAGGCCGGTGCAGACGGCATCACCCTGCATCTCAGGGAAGACCGCCGCCATATCAGGGACGCCGATGTCAGGGCCATTCGTCCCCTGCTGAAAACGCGCATGAACCTGGAGTCGGCCATCACTTCCGAAATGATTGATTTTGCCTGTGAAATCAGGCCGCAGGATGTCTGCCTTGTTCCGGAGCGCCGGGAAGAACTGACAACAGAAGGCGGGCTTGACGTGGTGCGGTATTTCGACCTGGTCAAAAAAGCCGTTCGCCAGTTACAGGAAGCGCATATCCGCGTCAGCCTTTTCATTGACCCGGAAAAAGAGCAGATACTGGCAGCAAAAGAAGCGGGAGCGCCGGTCATTGAATTGCATACGGGGGCCTATGCCGAAGCCGAAGAAGAAAAAAGCCTGCAGCACGAACTGGAACGGATCAGGTCGGGTGTTGCCGAGGGCGTGCGTGCGGGCCTCAAGGTCAATGCCGGACACGGGCTGCATTACACCAATGTCCAGGCGATTGCCGCTATTCCCGACATTGCCGAACTGAATATCGGGCACGCTATTGTCGCGCATGCGATTTTTGCCGGCTGGGAAAATGCCGTTCGCGAAATGAAAACCATCATGCTCATGTCCCGTCTTGCCCAAGCCTGAACCAGGAGAAAATAAACATGATTTATGGCATTGGCACGGATATTCTGCAGATACCACGCTTAAAGGCTGCCGTTGAACGCTGGGGAGACCGTTTTGCGGAAAAAATCCTGGGGCCGGATGAAATGAAGCGTTACCTGCACCGGAAATCCAGGGTTGAAGTGCGCGGACTGCGCTATCTGGCAACCCGTTTTGCCGCGAAGGAAGCCTTTTCCAAGGCCATCGGCCTGGGTATGCGGATGCCGATGACCTGGCGTTCCATGCAGACACTGAACGCGCCCAGCGGCAAACCCGTTGTCGTGACCAGCGGCAAACTGAAAGCGCACATGGAAAAGCACCGGCTTACAGCGCAGGTGTCCATTACCGATGAAACCGATTATGCTGTTGCCTTTGTTATCGTTGAGCAGCAGGAAACCACAGAAACACCGGATTGAAAACCATCATGAAAAATGCCGAAAAAAACTGTACGAAAAATCCAGGCCCAGTGATGCTGGATGTGGAAGGACTGACCCTGAACGCGGAAGACATCCGCCGTATCCGCCACCCGCTGACAGGGGGCGTCATCCTGTTTGCCCGGAACTACAAGGACAGGGCGCAGCTTGTGGCACTGACGGCAGCGATCCGCGCAGAACGGGAGGATGTGATTATTGCGGTTGACCATGAAGGCGGGCGGGTGCAGCGTTTCCGGGATGACGGTTTTACCCGTTTGCCCCCCATGCGTGAACTGGGCAGGCTGTGGGATGAAACCCCCCTGATCGCCTGCAAAACAGCAACGGCAACGGGGTATGTGCTGGCGGCAGAATTGCGTGCCTGCGGGGTAGACCTGTCCTTTACCCCGGTTCTGGATCTGGACTATGGCGAATCCGGCGTGATCGGAGACCGTGCCTTTCACAGCGAGCCGCGCGTTGTCGCCAAGCTGGCGCAAAGCCTGAATTACGGCCTGGCCCTGGCAGGCATGGCCAATTGCGGCAAGCATTTTCCGGGGCACGGCTTTGTCAGGGAAGATTCGCACCACGAAGTACCGGTGGACAGCCGCAGCCTGAAAGAGATACTGGAAAAAGATGCTGCGCCTTATTTCTGGATGGGCATTGGCCTGTCAGGCGTCATGCCTGCCCATGTGATTTATCCCGAAGTTGACGACAATCCGGCGGGTTTTTCGTCAACGTGGCTGAACATCCTTCGCCAGGAGCTGGAATTTGATGGCGTCATCTTCAGTGACGACCTCAGCATGGAAGGCGCCCGTGTGGCAGGCAACATCGTCAATGGTGCCAAAGCGGCGCTGGCAGCAGGCTGCGACATGGTGCTGATCTGCAATTCGCCGGACAAGGCCGATGAAATCCTTTCCGGGCTGGCATACAGCCAGGATGAGGCAGCTCGCCGTTCGCAGGAACGCCTTATTCGCCTTTTTCCTGCCAAAAAAGCCCTGGATTGGGAAGCATTGCAACAGGAAGCGCAATATCGCCATGCCATTGAGGCCATTTTGGCGCTCACGCAAAGCTAAACTGACTTTGCGAGCGAATTGCGGCGTTGCGCGGTGCTCGCAACCTCGTCTATCGTCCAGATATGCTTCGGTTGCTGCGCTCCGTGCGCCTTGCACTTCATCTCGCAAAGTCAGTTTATCAGAGGTCCTTTAAGCATGCCGGAAAACGCGGACACCGAATTACGCAACGAACTGCTCAAGGTTGTCAGAAAACTGCCCAACCTGCCGGGGGTATACCGCTATTTTGATGCCAACGACCGGATTCTCTATGTCGGCAAGGCGCGGGAACTGAAAAAGCGGGTCAGCAGCTATTTCCGGAAGACGGGACAGTCTCCCCGCATCCAGATGATGGTCGAGCGGATAGCACGCCTTGAAACGACGGTCACCCGTAGCGAGGCCGAAGCGCTGATCCTGGAAAACAACCTGATCAAATCCCTGCAGCCCCGCTACAACATCCTTTTCCGGGACGACAAATCCTATCCCTACCTGAAAATAACCGGGCAGGACATTCCCCGGATTGTGTACTACCGGGGCGCCATCGATAAAAAAAGCCAGTATTTCGGTCCCTTCCCCAGTGCCTGGGCCGTGCGGGAATCCATTGAAATCCTGCAGAAGGTTTTCCGGCTACGTACCTGTGAAGACAGCGTGTTTGCCAACCGGACGCGTCCCTGCCTTCTGTACCAGATCAAACGCTGCAGCGGCCCGTGTGCCGGGCTGGTGAGTGAAACCGATTACCGGCAGGATGTCGAAAATGCGGCACGTTTTCTCAGGGGAGAGCAGACAGATATCCTGCAGGAACTGGAGTCCCGTATGCAGCTTCATTCCGAACGGCTGGAATTTGAAGAAGCCGTCGTGGTGCGAAACCAGATTGCCGCGCTTTCGCAGATTCTGCATCAGCAGAGCATGGAAGCAGGCAAAGATACCGATGTCGATATCATGGCGGTTCTCGTGCAGGGAGGCCGTGCCTGCCTCAATCTGGCAATGGTCAGGGGCGGGCGTCACCTGGGTGATCGTGCTGTTTTTCCGTCCAACCTGCAGGACGTAGTAAAAGATGAAGAAGACGAGGTGGCGGTACAGGTGCTCAGGGCTTTCCTTGCGCAGCACTACATGGACAAGCCCATCCCGCGCACGTTGATTCTCAATATCGCATTCGATGAACCCGCCCTGATGACGGCGCTGATGGAACAATGCGGCCATCCCGTTCATCTGGTTTTCCAGCCGCAGGGTTTGCGCCGCCAGTGGCTGGACATGGCGCAAAAAGGGGCTGAAATCGCGCTGGAACGCATCCTGCACCAGGAAGGCGCCCAAATACAGCGCGTGCAGGCGCTGATGGAGCAGGTCGGCCTTGATGTGGCAGACCCGGATGCCCTGCGCATTGAAGCCTTTGACATCAGCCACACCCAGGGAGAGTCCACCCAGGCATCCTGTGTCATCTTCCAGCATCACGCCATGCAGAACGGGGAATACCGGCGATACAACATCAGCAACATCGTGCCCGGAGATGATTATGCCGCCATGCGCCAGGTGCTGATGCGGCGTTATGAAAAATTCGTCGGCAGCGAAAACAACATGCCCGACATGGTGCTGATTGACGGCGGGAAAGGGCAGGTTGAGGCTGCCAGGCAGGTGTTTGCCGAACTGGGCCACGATATTTCGCTGATAGTGGGCGTCGCCAAAGGCGAAGGGCGCAAAGTCGGCCTGGAAACCCTTGTCTTTGCCGATGCACGCCCATCGCGGGAACTGGGGAAAGATTCCGCCGCGCTCATGCTGATTGCCCAGATACGCGATGAGGCACACCGCTTTGCCATTACCGGCATGCGGGCAAAACGGGACAAAAAACGCCAGGCCTCCCGGCTGGAAGAAATAGAGGGAATCGGGGCAAAACGCCGCCAGAGATTACTGGCGCGGTTTGGCAGCATGCGGGGCGTGGCGGACGCCAGCGTGGAAGACCTGATGACGGTTGAAGGAATTTCCCGCAAGCTGGCGCAGCAGATATATAATCAGTTGCACTGAAATGGTCGTACAGATAAAAACCAGTTTTAAACAGACATTTAACATGCCGCAAAGTATTTGTGAAGTGGACAAAAAACGATCCATGCCATTTAACGTTCCCATTTTCCTGACATGGTTGCGAGTGGCCATGATCCCGCTGGTAGTCGGTGTTTTTTACCTGCCGGATGGCTGGCTGTCGCTTCCTTCCCAGAATTTTTCCGCCGCCATCATATTCATCATCGCTGCTGTTACCGACTGGTTTGACGGCTATCTGGCAAGACGCTGGAACCAGACATCCGCATTCGGCGCTTTCCTTGACCCGGTTGCTGACAAGCTGATGGTCGCCGGTGCGCTCCTGGTTCTGGTGCAGTTGGGGCGGGTGCATGCCATTCTTGGTTTTATCATCATCGGACGCGAAATCGCCATTTCCGCCCTGCGTGAATGGATGGCCGGGATCGGCGAATCCCAGTCTGTTGCCGTGAGTTCCGTTGGCAAGATCAAGACCACCGCCCAGATGTTGGCCATCCCCATGCTCCTGTACTACGACCAGCTGTTAAACATCATGGATACCCGGCGGATCGGAAACTGGCTTTTAATTATCGCCGCCACGCTGACAGTCTGGTCCATGCTGTACTACCTGAAAAAAGCATGGCCTCTTATCAAAGAGAGGGGATGATAATTTCGTTCTGCCCTTGACAACTCAAAGGCAGATGCTAAAATGCGTATCTTTGTTGATGCGGGAGTAGCTCAGTTGGTAGAGCGCAACCTTGCCAAGGTTGAGGTCGAGGGTTCGAGACCCTTCTCCCGCTCCAGATCTTCAAAAGCCTTTTATCGTGTTTGTAACTGGTTTAACCAGAAATTTTCTGATTCAGACCAATGATGCGGGAGTAGCTCAGTTGGTAGAGCGCAACCTTGCCAAGGTTGAGGTCGAGGGTTCGAGACCCTTCTCCCGCTCCAGAAATATTCCAAAGGCTGGGTAGCAAAGTGGTTATGCCGCGGCCTGCAAAGCCGTTTACGTCGGTTCGATTCCGTCCCCAGCCTCCAATATCCCTTCCGAAACCATCCGATAAAGTCCGAAAAGCCTAGAAAACATGCGGTTTTCAGGGGTTTTTATGTCCGAAGTTGTCCGAAATAGTCCGTTGACATCCGAAAACTATGGGGGTAATGTTGGGGGTAATTACCCCCTCCCGAAAGTCATTACCCCCAAAAGGAATTACCCCTATGGCACGGATAATCAAACCTTTGTCACCCATGCAGGTCAAAAACGCAAAGCCGCAGGACAAGCTGTATAAGATGTTTGATGGCGGCGGGTTATATCTTTCGGTTTACCCTCATGGGGGTAAGTTGTGGCACATGAAGATACGGCAGGATAATGGCAAAGAAAATATTCTGTCATTTGGCAAATATCCTGATGTATCGCTTGAACAGGCTCGTCAGTGCAGAGAGGATGCGCGAAAACTGAAAGCCTCCGGCATTAACCCGGTACAGGCAAAGAAAGCGCAGAAAGCCGCCAGCCAAGAACGATCTGCAAACAGCTTTGAGGTTGTCACCCGTGAATGGTTCGCCAAGTTTTCGCCAAACTGGACGCAAGATCATGGCGGTCGAATTATGCGCCGCTTTGAGCGTGACATATTCCCATCCTTTGGGGCAAAACCCATATCCGAAGTAACCGCCCCTGATCTGCTGGCCGCGCTGCGTGGCATTGAAAATAGGGGACGTCTTGAAACAGCGCACCGCGCTCGTGGGAATTGCGCCCAGGTGTTCCGCTATGCCATATCCACCGGCCGCATGACAGCCAACCCGGCTGATGCCCTGATAGGCGCACTGCCTCCGATTAAAAAGGAGCATTTCGCCGCCATTACAGACCCGAAGCAGGTAGCAGAACTGCTGCGCATGATAGACGGTTACACGGGTACTTTTCCTGTTGCCTGTGCCCTCAAAATCGCTCCCTATGTCTTTGTCCGTCCTGGCGAACTTCGCGCCATGCAATGGGCTGATCTTGATTTGGATAAGGGTGAATGGCAGTACCTTGTCACCAAAACAGATACGCCGCACATTGTGCCGCTGGCCGGGCAGGTCGTTTCCATTCTTCGGGAATTACATGCGCTTACCGGGCGGGGCAGGTACGTTTTCCCGAGCGCCAGGACAGGGGAGCGCCCCATGTCTGATAATGCCATCCTTGCCGCCCTGCGCCGCTTGGGCATACCCAAAGACGAAATGACAGGGCATGGTTTCCGGGCAATGGCGCGAACCATCCTTGATGAAGTGCTGCACGTTCGTCCTGATCTGATCGAGCATCAGCTTGCCCATGCTGTCAAAGACCCGAACGGCCGGGCGTACATCCGTACGACACACCTACCAGAGCGTAAAAAGATGATGCAGCAATGGGCTGATTACCTGGACAAGCTGAAAGCCGGGGCAGAGATTATTTCTTTGAGGGGAGTGGCGGCATGAGCAAACTGGTGGATAAGGTCGGCCGCCTGGCCGCAATGGCGAATCTGGCAAAGCATTTTCTGTCGCAGGCCTATGAGGGGGGAAACACCGCTGAAGAGCGTGAGGCGCGCCATGATGCGATGAAAGATGAGGTGGCTCCTTGTGGGCTATTCGATATACATGACGTTGTTTGGCTCTTCTACCTTCTCGAAGAGCGCGCACTCACCGAGATAAATAAGTTCGCGCTCCTCGCCCAGACGACAGATCCCGACGTGATGTTGAAGCACGGGGTTCCAGCAAAACTTGTGGAGAACGCCAAGCTGCTGAAAGGGCACCACGGCAAGACGGCCAAAGCTGATTCGGCGCGATCAGCTAATGCGACTAAGACGGAAGTCAAACAAGGGGCAGTTTTCATCAAGTGGGTGAAAGAAAATCTCAACAAAGAATCCCATTCTGGGCAAATTCGGATAGCCGACGTGAAGAAGATGGATGGGTTTGATGCTGCGTGTGGCGAATTGAAAGATGACACCATAAGAAAAAAGGTAAAAGATGCCATCCCTGGTTTTAAATTCAAGCATGGAGCAGAAAAAAAAGAAAAAAAGTGAAATAAATTGAGAGGCATGCTGTCAGGAAACAGAGTTTCCTGACAGCGATGGGAATTTTCACAAGTAATATACCTCTACATAATGCAGTCATACCGGACTTTATCGGATAGTTTCGGACAAAGGAAACGCGATGACTGCACAAAAAAATGGCGCGCCGACCATCATCCGGCGCAGGGAAGTGATTTACAGAACGGGACTTTCAAATTCCTCGATCTACGAGCGCGTGAATGCGCGCACATTCCCGGCTCCGATTCGCCTTGGTGCTGGCGCGAGGGCCTCTGGATGGGTTGAGGCCGAGGTAACTGCTTGGATCGAGGAACAAATCAGCCGTAGCCGCGTGGCCGAGTAACGGGGATGGCTGCGCAACTCCCACCGTACCTAGCAAGCACCAAGGCTGGCGGCTTCAAGTTCGAGCTGGATTGCGAGCGCATTGCCCAGTCCGACACCTGGGCTCTCGCCACCGCGCGCCAGCGTCCGCTCTTGCTGATGCTGTGGTTTATTGCCTGGCAGCAAGTCCCTTGCGGCTCTTTGCCAGCGGATGACGTGCTGATCGCGGCTCGCTTGGGGATGGATGTCGACGCGTTTCAGGGTGACAAAGCAATCCTGCTGCGCGGCTGGCATGAAGCCGACGACGGGCGTTTATACCATCCCGTTCTTACCGAACTTGTACTGGAGATGATAGGCCGGAAAGCTGGAAATGCCCAGCGCCAAGCACTATATCGCCAGCGTCGAAATAGCGTTAGTCGTGACATCCAAGTCGACGAGAAACGCGAGACTAACAGGGGAATAACGCGTCACTTCGGCGTGAGCGACAGCACCACCACGACCACGACCACGACCACCAATGTTCCTCTTTCTAACGAAAGAGACACAAATATATACGCTTCCGAAGGTAAATCGAAAGCCACCATTGGCGTTGACGACTTGGTTGCAGAGGGCGTAGATCGCAAGCATGCTGAAGACTGGCTTATCGTTCGCAAAGCGAAGCGCGCCACCCTGACCCAGACCGCGTGGGATGAAGTAAAGGCGGAGGCAGGAAAGGCTGGAATCACGCCTGGCGAGGCCGTGAGGGTTTCCGCCGCGAACTCGTGGCAAGGTTTCAAGGCAAGCTGGCTCGCAAAACTTGGTCAGGAAGGACAAGGCCACCCACCGCACAGCCAGGCTTCCGGCACACACAGCGGTTACGAGAATCGCGACTACGGTCAAGGAGGTGCGCTGTGAGCACGATACTCGTATCAGCTCCCCGTTCGACTGTCCACCACGAGAACCCGACATGCCCGATACCAAAGCACCCCCCAGCCATCCAAATACAGCGCCTTGCTGGAAACGATTGCAACAAACCAACCAAACTTTTTAAAGGAAAAAAATCATGTTCAAAACCGAACAACTGCCAACACCAAACTTCCGTGAAATCGTCAACTTCAGGCACGATAAGGTTGCCGTGGATTCCCTGCATCAAATGCGGCACAGACTTTCAGCGAACATTGCGAAGGTACCGCTTGAATCCCTTTTGGCTCTGGCGAAAAGTCGCTTCCCAGAAGCTGGGACGGACGCCGCTGCCATTGCCGCGCTGGACAGAGAGGTGATGTCCCTAATGGGGGAACTTCACGCGCACGGCATGGAGATTGATAGCCTTGTTAAAGCCGAAACTGACCGATTGAAGCCGTTCATATCAGATGTCGTTCAGCGTGTACTGGCGATGCAGGGAGAGCTGCAAGCTGTTGAGAAAGCATTTCGCTCCATGGAGGCAGACCTTGATACGGAACGTGGTCGACTACTGAAGGCAGGATTGAAGTCGAGCGAGGTCGATCGTCTGATGGCTGATGCCGCAACTAGCCGGGAAGCCGAAAAAGCCAGTCTGCTCGAAAAGTGTGAGGTCATGGAGCGTGAACAGGCCGCGTTTGAACTGTTCCTTAAAACGCTGGACGAAAGGGACTTGCCGGAAGGGTACACCCTGCGCCCGACTTTCCGGGTAGATGCGTCTTATCCCGCACCGAAGTAAACACCAGCGGGGGGCTTGGGGTATCGCCCCAGCCCCCCAACCGAAAAATCAACCGAAAGGAAATCACCCTGTCCGACAACAAAACACTCAA
>JAVBTJ010000114.1:0-15275 GCA_031556215.1 Oxalobacter sp. | reverse complement strand
CGATCCGGAATATAAAGTCCGCCAATGGCAGGCAGGCTCCCCAGGGAAAGCACACCGTGGATGCCATGCTCCATATTCCGGATTTCCTCGGCTGTGGTGCCGATCATGTCGAGAATCTGCGATGCCCGCTGATAAAACGTGTGGCCGGCCTGCGTCAGCCGGAGATGGCGGGTATTTCTTTCAATCAGCTTGACGCCAAGCTCTTCTTCCAGCAGCTTGAGCTGCAGGCTTAAAGGGGGCTGTGAAATATGCAGGCGCTCTGCCGCCCTGCTGACATTCCCCTCTTCTGCAATCGCGCAAAAATAACGAAGCTGCCTTAAGTCCATAACATTTTTATATTCAAATCATATAAATTAACAACAAAAAAAGTATTTTTAATATAGATCGAAAATCGATACACTGCAATAAAGGATTCCCTCTTTTCCCTGAACCCGACAAAAGGAGATTGTCATGAAAATCTGTATTTACGGAGCAGGTGCTATCGGTGGCTATATGGCTGTCCAGTTGGCTGAAACCGATGCCAATGTCTGCGTCATTGCCCGCGGCGACCATCTCAAAGCCATGCAGAAAAACGGATTGACGCTGCTCATTGATGGAAAAGAAAAGAACGTCAACATCCCGGCCAGCGACAATCCGGCTGATTTTGGTCACCAGGACTATGTTATCTGCACCCTCAAGGCGCATCAAGCTCATGAAAGCGCCAGGCATTTTTCGCCGCTTCTGGGGCCTGACACCGCTGTGGTGACCGCCATGAACGGTATTCCCTGGTGGTACTTCTACAAGGAAGGCGGAAAGTTTGAAGGGCGCAATCTGGAATCGGTTGATTCAGGCGGCGAGCAATGGAAACATATCGGCCCTCAAAGAGCCATCGGCTGTGTTGTCGATCCGGCAGCCGAAGTCATTGCGCCGGGCGTCATCGAACATCACGAATTCAACCGTTTCATCATTGGCGAACCGGACGGCAGCCATTCCGAACGGATTGCCCGGCTCGCGGACATCTTTACAAAAGCCGGATTTGACGCACCGATCCGGGACGCCATTCGCTGGAATGTCTGGCTGAAACTGTGGGGCAATGTCTGCTTCAACCCGATCAGTGCCCTGACCCACCGGACACTGGACAAAATCACTCAAGGGCCATTGCGTGAAGTGTGTATCAGGGCGATGGAAGAAACCAGGGCTGTCACTGATGCCCTGGGTGTGCACATTCCCGAAGAAATGATGACGCGCCGCCTGGACATTGCAGGTACCGCAGTCGGCCACAAAATGTCGATGTTGCAGGATGTGGAACGGCATCGGGGAATGGAAATTGACGCACTTGTCACAGCAGTTCAGGAACTGGGCCGCCTGACCGGCGTACCGACACCAACCGTGGATACCCTGCTGGTGCTGGTACAGGAGCTTGGACGTCAGGAAGGGCTGTACTGATAAGATAAGTACAAGATCAAGGAGAAGGATATGGACTACGCAACCATCAGGCATAACTTTGAAAATCATGGGTTCTCCACCCGGTTTTTCCCTACCGCAGAAGAAGCCAGGGAATTCCTTGTCAACACATTGCAGTGGCAGACCATCGGTTTTGGCGGCAGTGTATCCCTGCGTGAAATGGGCCTGTTTGAGGCGCTGCAACCAAGAAATATCGTGGTATGGCACAACAAGGTGTTGTCAGACGATGTGCGCCGGATGGCCAACAGCGCAAGCGTCTACATCACCAGTGTCAACGCCGTGGCCCAAACCGGGCAGATCGTCAATATCGACGGGACAGGCAACCGTATTGCCATGACCGCATTCGGCCCGAAGGTCTGTTATTACCTCATCGGAAAAAACAAGATCCGCCCGACGCTGGCAGAAGCGATGGATCGCGCCAAGAACGTGGCGGCGCCCTTGAATGCCAAGCGACTGAGAAGAAAAACGCCGTGCGCACGGGAAGGGGATCGGTGCTACGACTGCAACACGCCGGAAAGAATCTGCCGCATGACGATGATTACGGATCGCGCGCCTTTTTCCATGCAGTCGGAACTGATTTTCATTGACCAGGATCTGGGACTGTAACCCAGGCATTTCCCTTTCTATCGCACACAAAAAAGCCTCCGAAAACAACGGAGGCTTTTTGACACATCATGTTCAAAATCAGAACAGATCGATCGATCCGGAAACCGGCTCGCGTCTCAAACGGTTTGCATAATCCTGCTCGCGGTTGGTAATCGTATTGTTGTTCATGCGGCGGAGTTTTTTGACCATCACCTTTCCGGTTCTGGGGAAAAAATAGACTTTTCGCGGATAAACATCTTCGAGGTCTTCCGCTGTTACCCTGATCCTCTCCGTCTTCAGGTAATCGCGTACAAACTGGGCATTGCGCTGGCCAACATTAATGGTGCTGAAGCTGCTTAACACATGCCCGCCACCAAATACCTTGGCTTCCAGATTCTCACGACGAGCGCCCGCCTTGAGCAGGTCGTTGACCAGCACCTCCATTGCGTAAGTACCATATCGCATGGAGGCAGAAAGCAGGCCCTCCCCATCATTGCCACCATCCGGAAGCATGAAGTGGTTCATGCCGCCAACCCCGGTGATACGGTCACGGATACAGGCAGATACACACGATCCCAGCACGGTAACAATCACCATATCCTTGGGCGTAAAGAAATACTCCCCGGGAAGAATTTTCGCGGCATCAATATCAAATGACCGATCGTAATAAATATTGGTCGCAAACTGATTTTCTGCAGTTGTACTCATGTATCAGCGCTTTTTTCCGTTTCTTGTACCGTCGGTCTCATGCTGGCACCTGCGGAAGGCGAGGTCAACTTGTATACTGTCTTTCCTGCCAATTTGAAATCATTGGTAACATAAGTAAAATTCTCGGAGTGTCCCGCAAACAGGAGACCGTCCGGCTTCATCAGCGGCGCAAACCGGGAAAGAATCTTTCCCTGCGTCTGCTTGTCGAAGTAGATCATGACATTACGACAGAATATCACATCAAACGGCCCTTTTATCGGCCAGCCACCCTCAAGCAAGTTCACCTGCCGGTAAGTAATCAGGTCGCGCAACTCCTGGCGAACACGCACCATACCGGCATTTTTGCCCTTGCCGCTCATGAAAAATTTCTTGAGGCGTTCCTGCGACATCTTTTCAACCTTGTCACTGCTGTAAACGCCGTTTGCGGCTGTTCTCAGCACGTTTGTGTCAATATCCGTTGCAATCACCTGTACCGGTGGCCTCATGGTATTGAAAGCCTCGCATAATGTCATGGCAATGGAATAAGGCTCTTCCCCTGTCGAGCTTGCGGAACACCAGACCTGAAAAGTCCCTTCTCCCCGCTTCTTCTTGGCGTGATCTGCCAGAATCGGGAAATGCTGCGCCTCGCGGAAAAAGGAAGTCAGGTTGGTCGTGAGCGCATTGGTAAATGCCTCCCACTCGTTCTCCATATAACCGCCCTCAAGCTGATCCAGGTAATTGCCAAAATCCCTGTAGCCTGTCGCGCGCAAACGGCGTGCAATCCGGCTGTATACCATTTCTTCCTTGCTGTCAGCCAGTGTAATGCCCGCCCGCTTGTATATCAGGGAGCGAATACGTCTGAAGTCACTGGTTGTGAAATCGAATTCTTTGGAAGTTCGCAAGTTATTATTGCTGTCTTCTTTCGTCATTTTTTATCAGTCTTTTTTCAGCCGGGGAACCTGTCTCGCTACAAACCCCTTGAGACAGGGCCATCCCTGTATTATAAGCTTTTTCAAAATATTGCTTGTCGCCAACTTTTTACATCTTAACCTGTTTCCGGAAAATTAGCCAAAAGTTGTTCATTATTTTATGAATATGAAAATAAAGGCATCTGTTTCAGAGCATAACCCGCTAAAATGAGAAATTGGGCAACATGAAAATGATTCATCTCAATATATTGTCAGAAAAACATCTCGTTTTCCGTCATGCCCTGAAAAATATTCCGCCGATTTATATTTTCTAGCAAGCCTATATTCAATGAGAGACAGTCAGTGGCTTACCGCTCTCCTGCATGCATCGTTTGACGAAATTTACGTCATTGACGGTCAGACATCACGCATTCTCCATGCCAGCGAATCCGCCTGCGCCAATCTGCAAAGACCATTTGACGAGTTGCGTGGCCTGCCATTTCCCGCCCTGGCCGCCTCATCGGCGGAAACACAGCTTGAGCGCCGCCTGCGCTCCCTGAACAGGCGAACACGCGGCCAGGAAAAAAATGAAGCGCCGCTCAGTTTCAGCGCAGTTCTAGTCAGAAAAAACGGAACGGCTTATCCCATTCTCTTGCGCCTGCAAAAATGCGAGATCAACCAGATTCCTTTCATCATTGCCATCGGGCAACCGCAGGCCCCCAGGAAAAAAAGCGATGAAGACGTCGAACCGACTCTCAATCCGTTCAATACAGCCGATATCCCGTCAGAAATTGATACGCCCTGGCTTGTCTACCAGATTATCCGGAAAAACGACGGGAGCGTCTCTTTTCCCCACCTGAGCGGCGGCTGTGAAAGTCTTCTTGGCATTGCACAGGACCAGCTTCACGCCAATCCCGATCTTTTCCTTTCGCTGATTCTCCCCCAGGATCGTGATTCTTATATCGAATCCATGACCGACTCCGCCATCTATATGAAAAGCTGGAACTGGGAAGGCCGGATCTGGGTGGATTCCATCAAGGAAATCCGGTGGATCAACCTGCTGGCGGCACCGCACCACCTGGATGACGGCAGCGTGCAATGGGAAGGCATCATGACAAATACCACCCAGAGCAAGCAGGAAGAAATGGAAATCAAGCTGTCCAAAACCCGCCTTGCCGAACTTTCCGCCCACGTTGAAGAAGTGAAGGAGCAAGAGCGGACGCAAATATCGCGTGAAATACATGACGACCTCGGCGGCAACCTGACCGCTATTAAAATGGCGCTGGCCCTGCTCGCCAAACGGCTTCCCGAAAGCCAGCCGGAACTGGCGGAAAAAGCAGAATATGTTGACCAGCTTGTCGACAGGACCATCGAAGCGGCCCATCGCATTGCCAGCAATATGCGTCCGAGCATTCTGGATATCGGCATTGTTGCCGCGCTGGAATGGCAGGCAGGTGAATTTGCCCGCCAGTCCGGCATCCCCTGCCAGTTTGAGTCGACGACTCCGGAAATACAGTTGCAACCAGCACAGTCAACCGCCCTTTTCCGCATTACCCAGGAAGCGTTGACCAATATCGCACGGCATGCCGAAGCCAGCAAGGTCGCAATACAGCTTTCCACCAACAAGGCGCATGTTCAGCTTAAAATCATTGATAATGGAAAAGGCATCACGGTAGCAGATCGCATGAAACCCCAATCTTTCGGGATTCGTGGCATGATTGAACGGGCACATTCCCTGGGGGGCAAGCTGTCTTTTGATTCGATGCCGAAAAAAAGAAACGCGATTACTGTCGTCATACCGATTACCGACATGCTTTTTGATTCGGAAATCAGCCTGCCGGTAAAAAACTGATCCTTTTTGCCGCACAACCGTTTTTATTGGGAAACCGTGAACGAAAAAACCTCCATCCGTGTCATGATCGTTGACGACCATGCTATTGTCCGCGAAGGCCTGAAACAGATTCTGGCGGATACGGATGATATTGTCGTGACAGGAGAAGGCGAAAACGGGCTGGAGGCAATCAAGCTTTCCCGAACCGGGAAAGGCGATGTCATGCTTTTGGACATCACCATGCCGGACAAAAGCGGAATTGAAGTCTTAAAGCAGATTCACAAGGAAACCCCCGAACTCCTCATCCTGATGCTTTCCATGCACCGGGAAGACCAATATGCCATACGCTCCCTCAAAGCTGGCGCTGTCGGCTATCTCAACAAGCAAAGCGCCCCCAATGAACTGGTCAAGGCCATTCGCCAGGTTGCGGCAGGCAACAAGTACATCAGCCCGATACTCGCCCAGGAACTGGCCCGCCATGTCGCGGAAGACACGGAAAAAGCGCCTCACGAATCCCTTTCCGACCGGGAATTCCAGACCCTGCTGATGATTGCCGCCGGAAAAGCAGTCTCGGATATCGCCACTGAACTATCACTGTCTGTCAAAACAGTCAGTGAATACCGTTCCCGCATTTTGTCCAAAATGGGCCTGAAAAATAATGCCGAACTCATGCACTACGCTATTCGGCACAAACTGGTCACGGAATAGAAAACGTTGATAAAACCATTCATCATTCCTGAAAAACATGAAATAATCTTCCTTGAAACAAAAAGCATTCCTCCTGTTCCCCGAACCGGATTCCGCATAAACAAAATGAACAGAAAAGCACCGCCACCGCAAGAAAAATCCATTGCCGATATTGCAAGGGAAGCTTTTCGCCTGCTGGGTTCCCGGCGTGCCGCCCCCACCCCTGAAGCATACAGGGAAGCCTTTTATGAAGTCGCGGGAATCAAACCTCCCCAGGAAAACGTAAAAATAACGCCTTTCCTGAAGAAAACAACCGGAGAAAAAACGGAAGAAAGCAGAAAATATGCCAAAGCCATTGCCATTCTCGAAGGTTTTTCGCGCCAGTTGATCCACCTTCACAATGAAGTTGCCGACTACGGGTATCATCTGCTGGCAGCCATACAGACAAGGGACTTTGCAAAATACGAAACGATACTGCTTCAACTGGCTGACAAATATTTGAAGCCCGCCTCAAACGATATGCCACTTGTTGATCTGGCACCATCCAGAAACGTCACGGACGAATTGCGCGAACTGCTGGTTCGGGCATTGTCTTTTGGCCTGGTCACCCTTCTGCATGATACGCCGGAACTGGCCAGTGAAGCCGAAAGCCTGGGAGAAGCCCTCAAGACAGCAGAAAACGAAAAAACATTTGAGGGCATCAACAAACGCCTAAAGCAGCTTTGCTTCCAGATTGAAATGAAAGGCGCCCGCAGCGCAGAACAGCAGGAACTGCTTCTGCGCCTTTTCAGGCTGCTTCTTAACAATATCGGCGAACTGCTGGAAGATGACAGTTGGTTAAGAGGCCAGATTGAAGTCTTGCAGGAATTGACTTCCGGGCCCGTCAGCTTCCGGGCGCTTGAAGATACGGAAAGCCGCCTGAAGGAAGTCATCTACAAGCAGGGCTTGTTAAAACACAGCCTGACCGAAGCGCAGGAAGGCATCAAGCAGATGATGATCAGCTTCATCGAACGCCTGGGATTCATGACGCAAAGCACGGGAAACTACCATGACCGTATCAAGACACTGTCTGAAAAAGTCAGCCAGACCAGTAACGTCATCGAATTGAATTCCATACTGGAAACCATCATGTACGAGACCAACGCGATCCAGACGGATACGCTGGTTTCGCTTAACCAGATGCACTCGACCCGGAAAAGGGTGGAAGAAGCCGAAACCCGCGTAAAAAACCTGGAAAGCCAACTCGAGCAGATGAGTGAACTGGTTCGCGAAGACAAATTGACAGGCAGCCTGAACCGGCGCGGCCTGGAAGACGCATTCGACCGGGAGATTGCCCGCGCCGAAAGGCAAAATACCCCTTTATGTGTTGCGCTTTTGGATCTGGATAACTTCAAGGTACTCAATGACGAGCACGGGCATCTGGCCGGGGACGATGCCCTGATCCACCTGGTTCGCGTTGTCAAACAGACCCTGCGCCCGACGGATGTAATTGCGCGCTACGGCGGCGAGGAATTTGTCATTCTTTTCCCGGAAACACCGATCAATGACGCGGTTTTTACCATGCAGCGCCTGCAAAGGGAATTGACCAAGCATTTCTTCATGCACAATAACGAGCACATCCTTATCACATTCAGTGCCGGCGTTGCGCTTCACAAGCCGGAAGAAGACTGGGATGCCGTAACGCATCGCGCAGACAAAGCCATGTATGCCGCGAAAAAATCCGGTAAAAACCGGGTGCTTTCTGCGGAATAATCTGCCGGCAAACGAGCTCTTCTTTAAAAAGTATTAAAAAAAATGGCTTAAATCCCCCAAACCCGGGGATTTCTGCGAGAATGCGCTTTTTTCTTTCCATCCTTTTCACTCGAAAAACGGAAAACAAAGGAAACGGGGCCGCCTGCCATCACATTGAAAAGCCGGAATCAGACGGAGGAAACCGCTGATTAACGGCTGTTCTTTTTTAGTACCGGGCTGCCTTCCCCAAACGCCAGGAGAACCCCATAGAAAACACTCCTGTTTTTTACACCTGTATTTACTGGAGACCGCGATGAAATTCCGCTTTCCGATCGTCATCATTGACGAAGACTATCGATCCGAAAACACATCCGGGCTGGGCATCCGTGCCCTGGCTAAAGCGATGGAAGACGAAGGCATGGAAGTACTGGGCGTCACCAGCTATGGCGATTTGTCCCAATTTGCGCAGCAGCAGTCACGCGCATCGGCTTTTATCCTTTCTATCGATGACGAGGAATTTGGCGAAGGCTCCGAATCTGAAATCAACGACGCATTAAAGCCGCTTCGCGCGTTTGTCGAAGAAATCCGCTACAAGAACGAAGATATCCCGATCTACCTGTACGGCGAAACACGAACCTCACGCCATATCCCCAACGACCTGCTGCGGGAACTGCATGGCTTTATCCATATGTTCGAGGACACGCCGGAATTTGTCGCCCGCCACATCATCCGTGAGGCAAAGTCTTACCTGGACGGGCTGGCGCCGCCTTTTTTCCGTGCACTCATGCACTATGCCAAAGACGGTTCCTATTCCTGGCACTGCCCCGGACACTCCGGCGGCGTAGCCTTTCTCAAATCGCCGATAGGACAGATGTTCCACCAGTTTTTCGGTGAAAACATGCTGCGCGCAGACGTCTGCAATGCCGTGGAAGAACTGGGGCAACTGCTTGACCACACCGGCCCGGTTGCGCAAAGCGAGCGCAATGCCGCGCGGATTTTCAACGCCGACCATTGCTACTTCGTGACCAACGGCACCTCCACCTCAAACAAGATCGTCTGGCATTCCACCATTGCCAGCGGCGATATTGTTGTCGTTGACCGCAACTGCCACAAATCGGTTCTGCATGCCATCATCATGACAGGCGCCATCCCCGTCTTCCTGATGCCGACCCGCAACCACTACGGCATTATCGGCCCGATTCCCAAAGCGGAATTCGAGCCGGACAACATCCGCCGGAAAATCGAGGCAAACCCCTTTGCCCGTGAAGCCGAGATAAAAAAACCCCGCGTGCTGACCCTGACGCAATCCACCTATGACGGCATCATCTACAACGTGGAAACCATCAAGGAAATGCTGGACGGCGAAATCGACACGCTGCATTTTGACGAAGCCTGGCTACCGCATGCCACCTTCCACGATTTTTACCGGGACATGCACGCCATTGGCCGAAATTCGGCCCGCGCCAGGCAATCCATCATCTTTTCAACCCAGTCAACGCACAAACTGCTGGCTGGCCTCTCACAGGCCTCGCAAATCCTGGTTCAGGACTCCGAAACCGTCAAGCTGGATCAGGATGTCTTCAATGAAGCCTTCCTGATGCACACCTCCACCTCCCCGCAGTATTCGATTATCGCGTCGTGTGACGTAGCTGCCGCCATGATGGAAGCACCGGGTGGCACGGCACTGGTTGAGGAATCGCTTCTGGAAGCGCTTGACTTCAGGCGCGCCATGAAAAAAGTATCGCAGGAATTCGGGCAGGACTGGTGGTTTGAAGTATGGGGGCCGGACAACTTTGCGGAAGAAAACATTGGCGAACGCGAAGACTGGCTGATCCGCGCCGAAGATACCTGGCACGGATTTGGTGATCTGGCTCCCGGCTTTAACATGCTTGACCCGATCAAGGCCACGATCATCACCCCGGGGCTTTCACTGGACGGCAACTTCAATGAAACCGGCATCCCGGCATCCATCGTCAAAACCTACCTGGCCGAACATGGCGTGATTATCGAGAAATGCGGCCTGTATTCCTTTTTCGTCATGTTTACCATTGGCATTACCAAAGGCCGCTGGAACACCCTCCTGACCGCACTGCAGCAATTCAAGGACGACTACGATAAAAACCAGCCCATCTGGCGGGTACTGCCTGAATTTGCCGCGCGTTCACCCCGATACGAGCGCCTGGGGCTGAAAGACCTTTGCCAGAGCATCCATGATTTTTACCGCGAATACGATGTAGCCCACCTGACAACGGAAATGTACCTCTCCGACATGATTCCGGCCATGAAACCGGCTGACGCCTTTGCAAGAATGGCGCACCGGAAAATCGAGCGGGTACCGATTGACGAACTGGAAGGCCGGGTAACCGCCATCCTGCTGACACCCTACCCGCCGGGCATCCCGCTTCTCATCCCTGGCGAGCGTTTCAACAAGACGATTGTGGACTATCTCAAATTCGCACGGGACTTCAACGAAAAATTTCCCGGCTTTGAAACGGACGTTCACGGCCTGGTCACGCGTGAGGTCGATGGAAAACGCGGCTATTTTGTCGATTGCGTAGCCGACTAGGACAGGTTGGCGCTTCGCCAGCCTGGTGCCGGCGAAGCGCGGGGATGATCAGCGCGTATAGGAAAGAACGGTTTCCTTATGTCGTGGAAAATCTTCCAGCAGTTCGGCCCGGTCGCCCAGTTCAAAATCGTCAAAGTCAAAACCCGGCGCAACTGTGCACCCGACAAAGGAAAAGGCGGTGGCGTCAACCGGCCTGGCACCGAACCAGTAACCGGCAGGCACGACATATTGCACATATTCGCCTGCCGCCACATTCTGCCCCAGCAGCACCTCGGTCAATTTTCCTTCCGGCGAAATCATCACCAGGCGCAGAGGCCCGCCCAGGTAAAAATGCCACATCTCGTCCTGCCTGATCCGGTGCAAAGCGGAAAAATCACTTCCCGCCAGAAGATACAGGATAGCCGTGCAGACATTTTTCGCGCCCATAACCCCTTCCGGCAGGCAATGAACCGGTATCACGTCAGGAGAACGGTAGGTTTCGGCATAAAAACCACCCTCCGGATGGGCTTTCAACTGAAATCGCCTGACAAGTTCCGCAATTTTTTTTTCCTGGCTTGACTCACTCATATCGTCCTTCCACTTTTATCCTGTTTCATCAGCATACCGCAAACGCGCGACTATCCAAACAAAATACCGGAAAGCAATTATCTGGAACACCTGGAAAAGACACCGGACACAAGCATGATTTTTTTTCCACTCATTCAGGATACCGCCGGATTGTGACAAATCCATGACGTAACGGCATTTTGCCGATGGCGGCCAGCAATCCGTTCATTCAATGCCGAAAAAACAACATGAGGAGAGCACAATCCTTCATAATATTCACCTGTTTTTTATATTTGTTCCGGCATGAATGAACCCGCAGGTCGCGGAATTCGGGCCGCTGAAAAACCTTTACCGACGAACACTGAAAAACCTGCTTTTAAAATGAGTACTGCATCCCCCTCTTTCAACACCATCCGGGACATGTTGCGCCTGGCGGTAACCCGCTTCAACCAGGCCAAACTCTTTTTCGGCCACGGCAACCGCGACGCTTTTGATGAAGCCGCTTACCTTGTTTTAAGCAGCCTTTCCCTGCCCCTCGACAAACTGGAACCCTTCCTGGATGCCCGGCTGACGCCAGAAGAGGCCGCCCGTATCCACATGCTGATTGACCGGCGCATCTCGGAAAGACTCCCTGCCGCCTACCTGACAAAAGAAGCCTGGTTGCAGGGCTACCGTTTTTACGTAGATTCACGCGTCCTCATCCCGCGTTCCTTCATTGCCGAACTGGTCATGGAACAGTTCGCCCCCTGGGTGGAAGACCCTGAAGAACCCGCCCACATTCTTGAACTGTGTACCGGATCAGGCTGTCTTGCCATCATGATGGCCGATGCCTTTCCGAACGCAAAAATTGATGCGGTTGACCTGTCGGCAGAGGCGCTGGATGTCGCCAAAATCAACGTGGCGGAATACAAAATGGAAGACCGGATCAACCTGATCCAGTCCGACCTTTACCAGGCGCTCCCCCCGAAAAAATACGACCTGATTATCACCAACCCGCCTTATGTGAACAGCGCCTCGATGGGCAAGCTGCCGCCTGAATACCGGCATGAACCGCAAATGGCGCTGGCGGGTGGTCATGACGGCATGGATCTTGTCAGGAAAATCGTATCAGAAGCCGGACAGCGCCTGAATAAAAACGGCCTCCTGATTGTCGAAATCGGCAATGAGGCCGCCCATGCAGAAGCCGCCTTTTCCGAGTTGGAACTGACATGGCTTGCCACCAGCGGTGGCGACGACCGTGTCTTTCTTGTTGAAGCCGCCCAGTTGCATTAAATGCCTTTGCCATGATCCGTTTTTCGCAAGTCAGCCTGATGCGCGGGGTCAAATCCCTTTTGATCCAGGCCGATGCCACCTTGAACCCCGGTGAAAAGATCGGCCTCATCGGGCCAAACGGCGCGGGCAAAACCAGCCTTTTTTCCCTGCTCAACGGCGAACTGCATCCGGATCAGGGGGAAGTTGATTTCCCTGCAAGCTGGCGCATTTCCTACGTCAAGCAGGAAATCCCCGCGCTTTTAAAACCGGCGCTGGAATACGTCATCGACGGCGACACCCATCTGCGTGAACTCGAAGCAAAACTGGCAACCCTCCAGGCTGAAAAAGAAAGCGCCGACAATGGCCTGAAAATGGCCGAACTGCACACCCGGCTGGAAGAAGCCAATGCCTATACCGTCCACTCGCGTGCAGGGCAACTGCTGCTTGGCCTGGGCTTTTCGCAGGAAGAACTGGAACGTCCGGTATCCACCTTTTCCGGCGGCTGGCGCATGCGGCTGAATCTGGCGCAGGCACTCATTGCGCCTTCCGACCTCATGCTCCTGGACGAACCGACCAACCACCTTGACCTTGATGCCATCATCTGGCTTGAAGACTGGCTCAAGCGGTATGACGGCACCCTCGTCATCATTTCCCACGACCGCGATTTCCTGGATGGCGTCGTTAACGTCATTTTGCACATTGACGACCAAAAACTCCGGCGTTACAGCGGCAACTATTCCGCCTTCGAGCGCCAGCGCTCGGCACAGCTTGTCCTGATGCAAAGCGCCATTGAAAAACAGATGCGGCAACGCGTCCACCTCGAATCCTTCATCCGGCGCTTCAGGGCAAAAGCCACCAAAGCGCGGCAAGCCCAAAGCCGCATCAAGGCACTGGAAAAAATGGAAGAAATTGCGCCGCTTCGTGCCGCCGCCGAATTTTCATTTGAATTCCGCGAACCGGACAGTTCCCCCAACCCCCTCCTCGTCATGGAAGACATTGAGGCGGGATACCCGGCATCCGATGAAAACACCCCGGCAAAAACAATTCTTTCCCATATCGACTTTTCCTTGCAGACAGGGGAGCGAATCGGCCTGCTTGGCGTCAACGGCGCGGGCAAATCCACCTTCATCAAGACCATTGCGCGGGAATTGCAGCCGCTGGCCGGACGCTATACCACCGGCAAGGGACTCAATATCGGCTACTTTGCACAGCACCAGGTAGAAATGCTGCGCAACGAAGAATCCCCGCTCTGGCACCTTGCCCGGATAGCGCCCGATGCCCGTGAACAGGACTTGCGCAATTTCCTGGGCGGCTTCCTCTTCCCCGGCCCAATGGCCACCGCCCCGATAGCCCCGCTTTCCGGGGGGGAAAAGGCACGGCTGGCGCTGGCCATGATTGTCTGGCAGCGCCCCAACCTGCTGCTGCTGGATGAACCGACCAACCACCTTGACCTGGATACCCGCGAAGCCCTGACAGAGGCCCTCGCCCAGTTTGAAGGCACATTGCTTTTAGTCTCGCACGACCGCCATCTCCTGCGCGCCACAACAGACCGTTTCCTGATCGTCTCAAACGGCACCATGCAGCCCTTCGACGGCGACCTGGATGATTACCGCAACTGGCTCTTTCAAACGCGGATGGGCAAAGAACCGGAAACATCGGCCCCTGCTGCCGCTGCCGCCGGAACAGAAACCAGCCGCCGCGAACAGAAAAGACAGGAAGCAGAAGAACGCCAGCGCCTGTCTTCCCTGAAAAAACCGATTCAAGAACGCATAAAGCGCATTGAACGGGAAATGGAAAAGCTGCACCCGCTGAAAGCCGCTGTTGACAGCCAGATGGCCAGCCCTGAAATTTATGCCGCTGAAAACCGGGAAAAGTTAAAGCAGCTTCTGGTTGACCAGGCCTACTATGCCAAAGCACTCGGCACACTGGAAGAAGAATGGCTGCAAAAACAGGAAGCGCTTGAAAACCTCTGATTAAACAGGATATTCGGGGATACCTTCCTTATGCTTCACCCATAAAAAAACGCGCCGGGGGAAAAAATCCCCCGACGCGTTTTCATCCCCCCGGATTAAAACTGCATCTTGTAGTTCAAACCGAACTGGTGGCCTGTGTAGCCATCTTCCAGACGCATCGTGTAGTCTACGCCCAGCGTCGTCAGGTTGCTGACGTTGTAGCGCAGCCCAACCGAGATGTCGCCTGAACTCCGGCTCAGATCCTCTCCAACCGTGGTGAAGACGGCTCCCGGCGCTCCCGCAAAGGTGCTGTCAAGGTGCATGTTGTTGTCCATCAACTCGTAGCGGTAGAACGCGGCGCCTCTGACGCTCCAGTTGTTGCCCAGCGGCATTTCGGCTTCTGCGCCCACCTTCAGGCGGAAGGAGTCGAAGTCGTCTGAGTTGACTTTGAGGGCATACCCGTTGTCGTTGCGCTCTTTGTAGGTGTCCAGCGAGAAGCGGGTGTAGTCAAAGCCGAATTCCGGGGTGACGCGGCTTTGGCCTACGGCGATGTCGCGACCAACGGAGGCGCCGGCTGTCCAGATGTCGGCGTCAGGGCTGGAGCCGTGGTTGGCGCCGATGAAGTCGGAGCGGGTCTGCTTGATGCTTTCGCGGCTGTAGCCGACGTTGCCCTGGACCCAGGTGCTGTTGGCGCCTGTGTCATAGGTGGGCAGCAGGCGATCCTGTCTTGCCATGAGGTTGATGCCGTAGGTGTTGGCGTTGGCTTTGTAGTAGGAGTCGCCTTTGTCTTTGAGGCGGGCGTGGAGGTAATGTACCTGTACGCCGACTGTGGTGTCGCCCATGATGTGGGCCGCTCCGGCTGCGATGCCGCCGAATTCTTCGTCTGCCTTGTTGAATTCGTGGTTTTTGGCGTGGCGCGTACCGGTTTCATACACGGGGGTGATCCACATGTAGTTGTCGGGACGGGAGGCAACGCCTGCATCGGTTTTGGTGGCCTGGTCAAGGACTGCCTGGGCGGTGGTCATGCCGTTGATGTTGCCGTCGGCTGCGGTAGCTGCCAGCATGCGCACGCTGGAGTCCAGGGTCTT
>JAVBTJ010000082.1:0-4001 GCA_031556215.1 Oxalobacter sp. | reverse complement strand
GCCTGAAACTCAAATCGGCCAAACAGCCCGAGCGTTTCCCTAAAACGCTGTCCGAATCCCAGGTAGAGGCATTGCTGGCGGCGCCGGATGTCAATACGTCATTGGGATTGCGTGACAGAACCATGATTGAGTTGATGTATGCCAGCGGGCTGCGTGTTTCCGAACTGGTCTTACTCAAGTCTGTCGAGTTGAGCATGAACGAGGGCATTTTGAGGATCATCGGCAAAGGCGGCAAGACAAGGCTGATTCCTTTCGGAGAGGAAGCGCGTCTCTGGATCATCCGTTATCTTGAAGAGGCGCGTGCACAGATATTGGGGGGGCAGGTTTCCGATGCGTTTTTCGTGACGGCCCGCGGCGGCGCCATGACAAGGCAGATGTTCTGGATACTGCTCAAAAAATATGCTGCCCAGGCGGGAATTCATACGCCCCTGTCGCCCCATACGTTGCGACATGCCTTTGCTACCCACCTTCTGAATCATGGTGCGGATTTGCGGGTCGTGCAACTCCTTTTGGGGCACGCCGATATTTCGACAACGCAGATTTACACGCATGTGGCCCGCGAACGACTGAAGCAATTGCATGCGGATCATCACCCCCGTGGTGGAAAATAGGAATGACGTGATGTGAGTGCTCGCTACCGTCAGGATGGCGCAGCATAATGGATAGGGCGTTATTTCAGTTCAAGCGTCACCATGAGCAGTCCGTGATCGGAAAGTTCAGGGCGGTCACGGCCAAGATGGCTGCCAAAATACCGGGCATGGCTGACGCGTCCCAGCTTGAAGCGGGATTGGGCGGTAAACTCTTCGGAAACCAGGATATGGTCTATCCGGGGGACATCGGTTCCCTGGATAAAGAGGTTATTTTTCTCTTCGTATGAAATTCCGGGTTGGATTTCAAAGCAGTTGTACAACTGGTTGGGGGTGTGGATTGCCCCGTTTTGGGGATAGCCGGTAATGATCTGGGTGGACGAAGCAAAGGCAATATCATTCATGTCGCCCATCACCACAACGGGCATGCTGTCCGAGCGACGAAGGCCGGTTAGCAGGTGGCGGATGCCCAGTGCATCGGTTCCGCGCCGGATAAGCGAGCGCAGCGCCCCCATTTCAAGCGCCAGTGGCGCGTCTGGCGAGACATTTTCAGAATAATCCGGTAATTTGGATTTCAGGTGTGCCAGCAGGATATGGGCATCAACATGACCCGCAAGACGGATGGTGGCATGCAGTACCGGACGTGAAAAATGCGTGATGACGGTGTTGTCGCCCGGCAGGGTGATTTCCAGGTGATCCGGCAAAAGGGTATGAAAGACCGGTGCACCAACAAGTGGCAAGCGGGAAATCAGGGCAACATTCGGGCTTTCCGGAAGGCCGGCCGGATCGGTTTCCACGGTAACATAGTGTGCGTTTTTGTAATGTCGGGTTTTCGCCAGGATATCTTCAACCGATTCAGGAGAAAAAATTTCCTGCATCCCGATGATGTCGGCATTGCTCTGGTCAAGCTGACCCGCTATCCATGTCGTTTTCAGGTTATATTCAGCAACGGAATAGGGCTGCTGGTTTTTATAGAAAACCAGCCCCGGCAGGGCAAGATTGCGAACATTAAAGCTCGCCAGTCGGATTTCCTGCTGCATAATATGCGTTTCGCAAATAAAATGATGTTCCGGGATGTTTTTATATAGTCCCATCATATAGCTTAAAGAGCAACGACAATTTTCTGCATGGAATGATGAATACTGCAATCTACATTATTGCCGCTTATCTGATTGGTTCGATTTCGTTCGCGCTGGTTTCCAGCAGGCTTTTCGGGTTGGCTGACCCGCGCACATATGGTTCCGGCAATCCGGGCGCGACGAATGTGCTTCGGAGCGGCAACAAAAAGGCCGCGCTTTTGACCCTGGTTGGCGATGCGGCAAAAGGCTGGGTTGTCGTGTGGCTGGGCATGCAGTTTGGCCGAGAGTGGGGGCTGGATGCTCTGGCGATAGCCGGAGGCTGTATCGCGGTATTTGTCGGACATTTATGGCCTGTTTTTTCCCGTTTTCAGGGAGGAAAGGGCGTTGCCACCGCTTTGGGTGTTTTGCTTGGCATCAGCCCGCTTTTGGGACTGGCAGTGCTCCTGACGTGGCTTCTTGTCGCCTTTGTCTGGCGCTATTCTTCATTGGCTGCGATTGTGGCGGCCATTGCCGCCCCGCTTTATTATGGCCTGATAACCGGATTTGATGCCCTGTTTGTTGCCATTACCGTCATGAGTTTTCTTTTGCTTGGACGGCATACCAAAAACATTGGCAACCTGGTCAAGGGCAAGGAAAGCAAGATCGGCAGCAAAAAAGCTTAAAATTTCATGTCTGGATCTGCACAAGCAGGTTGTGCATGACGGCATACTGCACCATCTCGGATAGCGAGCGCATTTTCATTTTACGAAGGATGCGGGTCTTGTGCGTACTGATGGTTTTGACACTCAAATGAAGCTGGCCGGCAATTTCCGTGACGGTGTTTCCAGCCGCCAGCATCGTAAATACCTCAAATTCGCGGTTTGACAGCAGGGTATGCGGCAGTTCGCTTTCCGGCGCAATCATGTTCAGCGCCAGTTGTTCCGCGACTTCCATGCTGATATAGGGGCGCCCCGATGCGACACGGCGGATAGCATTGACCAGTTGTGCGCCAGCGCTTTCCTTTGTCAGGTAACCCAGCGCGCCAGCCCGGATCGCGCGGACGGCATACTGCTCTTCTTCATACATGGTCAGAACCAGAACAGGCAGTTTGGGCGCAGCGAGTCTAATCTGGCGGATCAGTTCGATTCCGTTCCTGCCTGGCATGGAAAGATCAAGCAACAAGACCTCGAATCCGCCTTCACGCACTTTGGCGAGTGTGCCGGAACCATCGACGGCTTCGCCTGTCACACGGATGTCATCCACGCCTTCCAGAATGCGCTTCAACCCTTCGCGCATGATGGTGTGGTCGTCTGCAATAACAATACGGATCATGATTGACTCCAGACAGGTTGGCCGCAGCAGGATCGGATGAAATGAATGTGTTGTTTATTTTATATCAAAAAAGGGGCGTTCCAGTAAAGGGAAGTGTGATTCCATCCGTGCGGTACGGTACAATAATGCCGATAATTTCTTTATGGGCAGGACATGAGTAACGATAACAAAAACAGCACGTCAGAAGCGTCAAATTCCAACTTTCTGCGGGCGATTATCGAGCAGGATAACAAAAAGGGAACATACCAACGTCCGGCCATGCCGGACGTTATCACGCGTTTTCCGCCAGAGCCAAATGGTTACCTGCATATCGGCCACGCTAAATCCATCTGCCTGAATTTTGGTCTGGCAAGGGATTACGGTGGCCGTTGCCATTTGCGTTTTGACGACACCAATCCGACACGCGAAGAGCAGGAGTTTGTTGATACCATCATCGACAGCGTCAAGTGGCTGGGCTTCTCATGGCAGCACAATGAGACAGATTACCTGAATTACGCCAGTGACTATTTCGAGACGCTCTATTTGATGGCGGAGTTCCTTATCCAGGCCGGACATGCCTATGTTGACAGCCAGACGGCTGAAGAAATTGCCGCAATGCGGGGCAACTTTTCCGAGCCGGGGAAAAATTCTCCCTATCGTGACCGGCCCGTGGCTGAATCGCTCGACCTTTTCCGCCGGATGAAAAACGGAGAATTCCCGGACGGGGCGCTTGTCCTGCGAGCGAAAATTGATATGGCATCGCCCAATATGAACATGCGCGACCCGGTGATTTACCGGATACGCCATGCACACCATCATCGCACGGGAGAGCGCTGGTGCATTTATCCCATGTATGATTACACCCATCCGATTTCGGATGCGCTGGAGAAAATCACCCACTCCATCTGCACGCTGGAGTTCCAGGATCACCGCCCGTTTTATGACTGGGTTCTGGAACGTCTGACCGAGCGCGTTTCATTGCCTGACGGGCAGGTTATTGGTGGTTTCCTTGCCAATCCCCTGCCGCACCAGTATGAGTTTGCCC
>JAVBTJ010000120.1:0-6204 GCA_031556215.1 Oxalobacter sp. | reverse complement strand
CAGACGGTTGACCAGCACGGCAATACATCAGCAGCCTCCATTCCGCTTGCGCTGGATACGGCGGTTCGTGACGGGCGGGTCAAACCGGGACAGAACATATTGATGGTCGCACTGGGTGGTGGCTTGACCTGGGGTGCCGTTCTGGCAAGAATGTAGCCTGTTTTCTTTTTATTCATTTTAATTTGTATATAAATCAGACATGCCTAAATTTGCTTTTGTTTTTCCGGGTCAGGGTTCACAGGCAGTAGGAATGCTAAAGGGCTTTGCCGACAATCCCGTTGTCGCTGAAACGCTTGCCGAAGCCTCTGACGCTATTCAGATGGATATTGCTAGGCTGATTGCCGAAGGCCCCAAAGAAGCCCTTGATCTGACAACCAATACCCAGCCTGTCATGCTTTCCGCTTCTGTCGCGTTTTATCGCGCATGGGTTGCCGCAGGCGGCGCGTTGCCGGAAGTGGTGGCAGGCCATAGCCTCGGCGAATTTTCCGCTCTGGTGGCTGCTGGCGCCATTCCTTTTGCCGATGCGGTTCGCCTGGTACGTTTTCGCGCCCAGGCCATGCAGGAAGCCGTTCCTGTCGGGAAAGGCGGTATGGCGGCTATTTTGGGGCTTTCTGACGAAGATGTTATCGCGGCCTGTTCTGAGGCTGCACAGGGAGAAGTGGTCGAGCCTGCCAACTTCAATGCGCCGTCGCAACTGGTTATCGCCGGTCACAAGGGCGCTCTGGAGCGTGCCTGTGAGGCAGCAAAAGCCAAAGGTGCCAAGCGGGCCATCATGCTGCCGGTTTCAGCGCCGTTTCACTCCTCCCTTTTGTCTCCGGCATCCGAACGCCTGAAGGAATACATGGCGGGTTTGACCTTTTCCGCACCGAAAATTCCGCTCATCAATAATGTGGATGTTGCGGTTTTCAATGATCCCGAAGCGATCAAGGATGCGTTGGTCAGGCAGGTCGCCAACTCGGTTCGCTGGGTTGAGACCATCAGGAAAATGGCAGCAATGGGAATTACCCATATTGTGGAGTGTGGTCCGGGCAAGGTGCTGGCTGGCCTTTCGCGCCGCATAGAAGGATCACTGACTGGTGAGGCGATTGTGGATCAGGCTTCACTTGAAAATGTGCTGGAGATTTTAAAATGACATCACAGAATTTACAGGGAAAGGTTGCCTTTGTTACCGGTGCCTCACGCGGCATTGGCCATGCTATTGCGCTTGAACTTGCGCGCCAGGGCGCCACGGTTGTCGGCACAGCGACATCTGAAGCCGGGGCGGCGACCATTACCGAAGCTTTGGGCAAGATTCGCCCGGATGCCGGAAAAGGCATGGTTTTGGATGTCAGCCAGGCAGAGCGCGGCCTCGCCGTGATAGAAGAGGTGCAAAAAACCTATGCCACGATCCATATTCTGGTCAATAACGCAGGCATTACGCAGGATAACCTTGCCATGCGCATGAAAGACGAAGAGTGGGATCGGGTTTTGGATGTCAACCTGAATGCAGTTTCCCGTTTGTCCCGTGCGGTATTGCGCGGTATGATGAAACAGCGTGAAGGCCGGATTATCAATATTACGTCGGTTGTCGGGTCAATGGGCAATGCGGGCCAGATGAATTATGCCGCTTCCAAGGCCGCCGTGGAAGGCATGAGCCGCGCGCTGGCGCGCGAACTCGGAAGCCGCAACATTACCGTCAACTGCATTGCGCCGGGCTTTATTGATACGGACATGACCAAAACGCTGACCGAGGAACAGGTGGCGGGTCTGCTTGGACAGGTTCCGCTGGCCCGCTTTGGCACGCCGGACGATGTTGCACAGGCAACGGCTTTCCTCGCATCGCCGCAGGCATCCTACATTACCGGTGCCGTATTGCACGTCAATGGCGGCATGTTTATGAATTGATCGTCAAATGTGATTTTTTGGCGATTTTTTTACTATAATTAACTTTCGATTTGGGAAACAAAAACCAAAAATGAAATTTTCAGGCGCAAATCTGCTACAATGCGCGCATTTTTCTTTACCAATCATTTAATAACTGGAGAGCCAACAAATGTCCGATATCGAACAACGTGTGAAAAAGATTGTCGCTGAGCAACTGGGTGTTGCAGAAGCCGAAATCAAGCTGGAATCATCTTTCGTAGATGATCTGGGTGCTGATTCACTCGATACAGTTGAGCTTGTCATGGCCCTTGAGGATGAATTTGAAATTGAAATCCCCGATGAGCAGGCTGAAAAGATCACTACGGTCCAGCAAGCTGTTGACTATGCTACTAAAAATATGCAGTCATAATTTCAAAAACACTTCAAGGAGAACAGTTTGAGCCGTACACGACAACGCCGGGTCGTTATTACCGGCCTGGGATGTATTTCGCCCGTAGGAAATAACGTTGCCGATATGTGGAGTGCGGTGACTGCTGGAAAATCCGGCATTGGACCGATTACCCGGTTTGACGCTTCCGGTTTCAGTACGCATTTTGCCGGTGAAGTGAAAAACTTTCAGTTGGAAGAGTACATTCCAGCCAAGGAAGCCCGCCATATGGATACCTTTATCCACTATGGCATGGCTGCCGGTATACAGGCTATTGAAGACAGCGGTCTGGTGGTAACGGAAGAAAATGCCAGCCGTATTGGCGTCAATATCGGCTCCGGCATTGGCGGACTTCCGATGATTGAACATACTCACGAAGAGTTGGTCAATCGCGGCCCTCGCAGGGTTAGCCCGTTTTTTGTCCCTGCTTCCATCATCAACATGATTTCCGGATTCCTTTCTATCCGCTACGGCATGAAAGGCCCGAACCTGTCGATTGTGACAGCCTGTTCAACCGGTCTGCACAGCATCGGGTTTGCCGGTCGGCTCATTTCCTATGGTGACGCGGATGTCATGATTGCCGGTGGTGCTGAGTCAACCATATCGCCTCTGGGGCTGGGTGGTTTTGCTTCGGCGCGCGCACTCTCTACCCGCAATGATGATCCGGCAACGGCTTCCCGTCCGTGGGACAAGGATCGTGATGGCTTTGTCCTCGGCGAAGGTGGCGGTGTCATGGTGCTGGAAGAATACGAGCATGCCAAGGCACGCGGCGCAAAAATTTATGCGGAGCTTGTCGGTTTTGGCATGAGTGCTGATGCCAACCACATGACAGCACCGTTGGAAGATGGCAGCGGTGCCAGCCGGTGCATGGTCAATGCCCTGAATGATGCCGGTATTAATCCGGATCAGATTGACTACGTCAATGCACATGGCACATCGACACCGCTTGGTGACCTTGCCGAAACCGTGGCGGTCAAGCGCACGCTTGGCGAGCATGCCAAAAAGGTCGTGGTGAGCTCATCCAAATCGATGTTTGGACATCTGTTGGGAGGCGCTGGCGGCCTGGAAGCGGTCATTACGGTACTGGCTCTCCATAACCAGGTTATACCGCCAACCATCAATATCTTCAATCAGGATCCGCAGTGTGACCTGGATTATTGCCCCAATACGGCAAGAGACAGCAAAATCAATTATGCGCTGAAGAATTCTTTTGGCTTTGGCGGCACAAACGGTTCATTGCTGTTTGGCAAAATCTGATTGTCGCGTTTTTGTTCCTGAACCCCATTCATTGCAAGGTGAATGGGGTTTTTTCATGCGGTGTTCCCGTCCTGTCCAAGGGGATCAATGATGTCGATTGCGGTATCAACTGAAATCCGTCCCTCCCGTTTTTTTTCAGCCTGTATCTTCGGGATGGCGATCCTGATGGCGCTGACGGGCCTCCTGGTTGTTTCGGAATTGATCGGCACATTCCGCTTTTGGGGCCGCTTGTCTGTTTTCGCCATCAGCCTTGTTTCGGCGGCTTTTTTTATATTTCTGCACTTTTGCTCAAAAAAAACCTTTCGGGTTGAGATATCCGGGAGCGGAAAAATCCGCCTGCGGGAAGAGGGGGATCATATGCCAGAACCGGTTTCGTATCCAGGGCAGGCGGTAGAGGAGGCAGATGATTTTTACCTGGCAAATGACTCAACCGTTTGGCCAATGATGCTCCTGCTTTGCCTGGAGTCTGAATCAGGCCGGAAAAAAAGCATCATGGTTTTTCCTGATTCGGTCAGGGAAGGGGAGTTCCAGGCGCTCTATATCGCCTGCCAATGGCTGCTGGTGCACCAGAATGAAGGCACCCGTTGAATACCTTGTCATTGCTGCAGTAAAACTTTCCGGGATAAACATCTCCGGATTTTGCAGTTTTCCATGATAAAATGTAGGGCTATCTTAAAAATAGTTCATCTTAATTTTTCATTGGAGTCTGTTTCATGGCAATCGAACGTACGTTGTCGATTATTAAGCCCGATGCTGTGGCAAAAGATGTAATCGGCCAGATTTATTCCCGTTTTGAAAATGCGGGTCTCAAAGTTATTGGTGCACGCATGATCAAGTTGTCGCGTGCCGAAGCAGAAGGATTTTACGCCGAGCACCGTGAGCGCGCGTTCTTCAAGGATCTGGTTGATTTCATGATGTCCGGCCCTGTCATGGTGCAGGTGCTTGAAGGAGAAGGCGCGATTGCAAAAAATCGTGAGCTGATGGGTGCGACCAACCCGAAAGAAGCCGCAAAAGGCACGATTCGTGCTGACTTTGCCGAGTCCATTGATGCCAATGCGGTGCATGGTTCCGACAGCGCAACTGCTGCAGCAAAGGAAATTGCGTTTTTCTTCCCGGAAACGCAAACTTATTCCCGTTAACAGGCGTAGCCTGCCGGTAGTCAATGGCAGGCTTTGCTTTTTCTGTTCCCATGACGACAGCCCGGACGAATTTGCTGGACTTGAATCCGGTTCAACTGGCGGAGTATTGTTCGCGCCTGAATGAAAAACCTTTCAGGGCCAGGCAATTGCAGCGCTGGATTCACCAGTCCGGTATCAGCGACTTTGACCAGATGACTGATCTGGCCAAGTCATTGCGCCACAAGCTGTCGGATTGTGCGCAGGTTGTGGCGCCTGCGGTAATTGCGGATCACATCTCTGCGGATGGAACGCGCAAATGGTTGCTGGATGTCGGGCAGGGAAACGCGATTGAAACGGTTTTTATTCCGGACGGCAATCGGGGAACCCTGTGTGTTTCAACACAGGCCGGCTGTACGGTGAATTGCCTTTTCTGCTCGACAGGAAAACAGGGATTCAGCCGAAATCTGACAACAGGGGAAATTATCGGGCAGTTGTGGATGGCGGAATTTGCCTTGCGAATGACGCGTTCCGATGAGAACCGGGATGAGCGGCAGATTTCCAATGTTGTCCTGATGGGAATGGGCGAGCCGCTTTTCAATTTTGATGCCAGTATCGATGCATTGAAATTGATGCTGGATGACAATGCTTACGGGCTTTCCCGTCGGCGTGTGACGGTATCAACTAGCGGCGTGGTGCCGATGATTGACCGGCTGGCAGAAGAATGTCCTGTGGCGCTTGCGGTTTCCCTGCATGCATCCAATGATGAATTGCGCAACAGGCTGGTTCCGCTTAATCGCAAGCACCCGTTATCTTCGCTGATGGCTACTTGCCAGCGTTACCTTGATTATGCGCCCAGGGATTTTGTCACATTTGAATATTGTATGCTGGATGGGGTGAATGATTCTGACAATCACGCAAGGGAACTGATCGATCTGGTAAAAAAAGGCCCTTTTCCCGTGTCGTGCAAATTCAACCTGATTCCCTTCAACCCTTTTGAGGCATCCGGTTTACGCCGTTCCAGCGCGGACCGCATTCAGTCTTTCTCAAAGATTTTGATGGATGCCGGGATTGTGACAACGGTTCGCAGGACGCGTGGGGACGATATTGATGCTGCTTGCGGTTTGCTGGCAGGGGAAGTGCAGGACAGGACAGATGTCAAAAAAAGGATGATGCAAATGCAGGTTTGTTATACCGACCCGGATGACGAATTGCATTAAACGCGATGCTTTTCTGGAAAAAAGTGGCGTTTGGGAATAATATTAAATGATTTGGAAAAAAAGTCGCTTTTTGCGGAATTTGATCTGTAAATAGGCTGACAGTCAGCGGTTACGTGGAGTTTTTAATGAACATCGATGAAATGAAAGAAAAAGAAAAGGATGCCTCTGGCGTCGGCGTGGCCGTGCCAGAAGGGAAAAACTCAAGTGGATCTGATGTCGCGGCGCAGACAGAGACGCAGGATGCCCTGAAAAAGGATGCCGAAGCAGAAAAGGTTGTGGTTGAAGCAAGGGCGGCGGCCGAAGTCGTCGCTTCCGAACCGCC